>JANPCQ010000080.1:0-6933 GCA_031431055.1 Nitrosarchaeum sp. | reverse complement strand
TTCTTTCAATCTACAAGCCATACATGGTAATCACAACAACAAATGATAAAAAATTGAATCTGGAAATAATTAACTATGCCAAAAGCAAAAAGATCATCGCATATAGTTCAGACAATGCAGAATTAAGTGATTTTGCAAATCTTGCAATTATGAATTTTGAAAATACAATTCAAATCGCAATTTTTACAGGCGGTAAAAGTCCAGCCATATCAAAAAAGTTGAGAATAGAATCTGAAAAAATATTCAGAAAAATAATTACTAAAGAAGATATTGGTCAGATAAAAATTCAAAATATTGCAAGAGAACATGCTAAAAACATGATCTTGATTCAAAAGGAGAGGAAAATGTATTTGAGCAGTATTATGAATGATAAAGAGATTAAACAGTTAATAAAAGACGATCAGTTGAAAAGAGCTGAAAAGCGAGCAATTACAATATTGAGGAATTGGAAGTGACCCAAAATATAATCAATGCACGTGTTACTTTTCGTAACTCACCTATTCATATTCTTGAAAGATTTACCATAAGAGATTTAGAAAGTGCATATACACAGTTCAAAGAGCATTCAGGTTTAGATGAATGTGTAATTATTCAAACTTGTAACAGAATAGAATTATTTGGTAAAGCAAAAAATTATGACATTAACAAAATTAAAAAAACTTGGGCTTCACTTACGGGTTTGGAAGAAGAAGCGTTTAAAGAAAATGTAGAATTTGTAGAAAATGGAGAAGCATTACATCATTTACTAAAACTAACATCAGGATTAGACTCAATGGTAGTAGGAGAAGAACAGATTCTAGGTCAAATAAAAAACTCCATCACATCAGCTAGAAATGCAAAAGCATCAGGTCAGCATCTTAACAATTTATTTGATAAAGCAATAAGAATTGGAACTAGGATTAGAAATTCCACTGGAATTAACCGCGGTGGAATTTCAGTAGGATCAATGGCAGTAAAATTGGCAGAAGAAAACATTGATGAATTAAAACTAAAGAAAATTTTGCTGATTGGAACCGGCGAAGTATCAACACTTGTTGCAAAATCACTTGGGCGTAGAGGATATAATTTTGTGGTAACTAGCAGAACAATGGATAGATCTCAAGCATTTTGTGAAACTATGGGAGGAAGACCGATAAAATTTGAAGAAGTTTTAACAGGATTTGAAAATTATGATGTTTTGTTTGTTGCCACAACTGCTCCTTACTTCCTTGTTACTCAAGAGAGAATAACAAAGGCAATGCAAGGAAAGAAAAATGGGATGATGATTCTAGATTTATCAAATCCAAGAACAGTTGACGAGAAAGTTGCAACTATAGGAGGGGTAAAATTGATGAATTTGGATCAGATTGCAGAAATGGTTGAAAAAAATATGAAATCACGATTAAACAAAGTAAAAAGTGTTGAAAATATAATTAGTGAAGAAGTATCTGTATTAGAGGCTTCAATGAAAAGATTAGACGCAGAACCACTTGTGAGAGATGTATTCAAAAATATTGATTCGCTAAGAGAAAAAGAATTGCAAAAAGCACTTCAGATGCTTAATGAAAAAGATGAGAAAAAAATCAAAATCATAGAAGAACTAACAAAAGCAGTTGTGGAAAGTATTGTTTCAACACCAATGAACAATATTCGCAAGGCATCAGAACAAGGTAAGCCAGACATTATTGAAATGGCAAGTAAACTATTTGACTATAAAAAACAGAATGAATTAGACTAAGATTATATCTTACCCAGAAGAAATTTTGATAATGTCATTTCCAACTAGACGTCTTCGTAGATTACGAACTTCTGAGAAAATGCGAGAATTAATTCAAGAAACTACTTTAACTTCAAGAGATCTAATATGCCCAGTATTTGTTCAAGAGGATCTAAAATCTAGAATCAAAATTGAATCAATGCCAGAAATTGAAAGATTGCCTCTAGAAGACATCAATGATGAAGTTGGTACGATTTCCGATTTGAATATTCCATCTATTATGTTATTTGGAATTCCTGCCAAGAAAGATGATGCAGGTACTTCGGCATTTGATAATAATGGAATTGTTCAAAAAGCAATTTCTCAGATTAGGAAAAATTTCGGGGATAAAATAGTAATAATGGCAGATGTCTGTCTATGTCAATTTACATCTACAGGTCATTGTGGAATTATTAAAGGAAATAAAATAGATAATGACTCTAGTCTAGAAACACTAGCAAAGATTGCCGTTAGTCAAGCAAAAGCAGGTGTAGATACAGTTTCACCCTCTGCTATGATGGATGGACAAGTAACATCAATAAGAAAGGCATTAGATGAGGAGGGGTTCACAGATGTCTCTATAATGTCACATTCAGCAAAACATCGTTCATCATTTTACTCACCTTTTAGAGACGCAGCTGAATGTGCACCAAAATTTGGAGATAGAAAGACATACCAAGTTCCATTTACAAATGCACGTGAAGCAATGATGGAAGTTGAAACAGACATCAATGAAGGAGTAGACATTGTAATGATCAAACCAGCTTTAGCATATTTAGATTTGATAGCAGAAACTAGAAGAAGATTCAATGTTCCAATTGCTGCCTATAGTGTATCTGGGGAATATGCATTGGTAAAAGGTGCTGCGAAACAAGGATGGGTAAATGAAAAAGACATCACAGAAGAGATACTATACGGTATTAAACGAGCTGGTGCTGACATGATTGTAACATACTTTGCAAAATCAGCAGCAAAATTTCTTCAGAAATCATGAGAAATGATGAACGTTTTGAGATAGAAAGGGCTTTTGATTTACTGCCTCATATTGTAGGTTCTAGCTGGGCAGTAATTTGGTTTAGATTAAATGAAATAAAAAAACCTACTCGTGAAGAATACAGGAAAAAAGTTTTAGATTATCTAAAAATGATGGAGCCAATTTTTGAATCATACCAGACAGATGAGAAACTCTCAGAGATAATAAAATACATTCAGATGAGAAAACAAGAAGAATATGAAAAAATCATGTCTGGTTTGAATAAAGAGGTTGAAAAAAGATATGACAGATATGTCGATTATGGATAAAAAAATACAGTTCTAAGAGAGTAAAAAAATTGAATTGTTTTGTGAGCAAAATAATGTTATGGTATTTCTTTTTTTAGTTCATTCAAAAAGTCTTTCAGGACTTTAGTTCGCTTTTTTGCCTCAATTTTACCAGATTTTGTATTCATAAGAGATTCTAATTTAAGCAGTTTACGGTAAAAATGATCCAATGCCCAAATTTCATCATCAGGTGTTCTATTTTTGCAGAAAGGATCTTTAACGTTATAAAATGATCTTTTTTCAGAACCGCTTACAGCAAAGACTCTAGCAATTCCTATTGCGCCAATTGCATCCAAACGATCAGCATCTTGAAGAATTTTCCCCTCAAGTGTTGTAGGAATTTTATTTCTAGAAAAACTATGATCACGAATGGCATCAGAAATTATTTGAATCTCTTCTTTTGTAAAATTAAATTTTGTTAAAATTTTCTTTGATTTTTCTGCACTTTTTATTGAGGATAATTTTGAACGTTTGTCAGATTTTGGATATGAAACAATATCATGTAATAACACAGCACTTAGAACAAGTTTATCATTAGCATTTTCCTTTTTACATATATTTCGGGCATTTTTGAATACTCGCATAATATGATCAAAATCATGTGCAGAGTCATTAATCATTAAATTATGTACTTCTTGTTTTAGTGAATTTAGAATGTTCATTTTAAAATCTCCATAATCTAGGTTTGACTAGTCTAAGTTTTTTCTCATTTAACAGGGCATTCCAGTCAATTGCAGCAAAAACAATAATTGCTACAATTCCCAGACCATCAGCTAATAAAATACCAACTAGTCTGTCTTCAAATATTTTTGTAAATGGAATGAGTATGGCAGGACTTATTGTCAACATTACATAAAATGCTAAAAGTTTTCCAAACCAGAATCCAACATACATGCCAACACTTTTTGCTTTTATCAAACCATATGCTACAAAAAGAATATTGTCTGGCAAAGGAGTTACTGCAAAAACAAATGAAGAAACAACATACCCATATTTTTTCTTATTGAGATAATCCCCTATCACAATTAAATTTGATGTGTTATTATTAGAATGATTTTTGAATTTAGAAACAAGTTGTTTTAAAACAAATCGTCCAGCTGTTGAAGCAGTAGCACCAACTATGGCAAGTACAGCTATATTCATAGAATCATCTAACGCATAAAACGATGAAAGAATTAACCAATTTGGAGGCATTAGAATTGGCGAGATGTTTACCAAAAACAAAACAATTAGAGGTCCAAGATATGAAAATCCACCAAATATCTCAAAAATATCAGTCATATCTCCTCGTTGAATTGAATTTTTTTATTTCTAAACCCTTGGATTGATATTTAGTCATGAAAATATTGTCAAATGATCGTAATTTATCGAAAAATTGCATAAATTTTAGAACATTGATCAGAAATTGGAAGAAATTGGAACAATCATACAATATACTTATAAGGAAATTATGCATTATCTTTCCTATGTCTGAAGTTAGCTGGAAGTGCTTTAGATGTAATCTTACATTTAAGGATGAAAACATTGCAGACATACATAAAGAAATTTCAAAGCATTCCATCACCAAAGTAAAACCGATCACCATCTAAGTTTCAAAATTATTCAGAATATTCTCGAGATTTAACAAGTAGATGTAGTGCAGAGGGTGGGATTTGAACCCACGAACTCCTGAGAGAAAGGATTTCCTATTTTTGAGGATCTTGAGTCCTTCTCGGTTGACCGGGCTTCGATACCTCTGCAATGAGATGGAATATTGACTGATATTTTTCGATTACTATTAGAGTGAAATTTAGAAAATGATCGTAAAATTAGAAAATTTTTAAAAGTCTAGTATTCTCGGCATATGTGAGAACCCCAAGAAATTATCCTTTGCAAAGGACCTAAAAACCAGTATTTTACTATATGAAGATAAAGGATAGTAACTAGAGTGGGATGGTATTCATTGGTTTATTCATTCTTCATTATATTTATTGACTAGATCAGAAACACATAATTTTTTTAAGAAATTGTAGAATCAAAGAAAAAAAAGAAAATCAATCACACTAGTTTTTGTATGTGATTGGGGTTATCCAAGACTGGATAATATTTTTATTCAAGTCAGAAAATGTGCTCACGTTGTCAGTGAATGTTTTAATGTTTTGTACGGTTGCATCAATTGTAGTTTTAACAATTTGATTTTGTACAGTATTTGCTTGAACAACTTGCTTGTTGATATCTACAAGTGCGATTTTTATTGCACCTGGGATTTCAGTTGAAACACCATTCTTTTGTGCAAATTCTTGCTGCATTGAGATTGAAGCTTCGATTGTTTTTTCACAAGATTTGATACATTCTTCTTGTATGTGTGTCATTGCTTGGAAATACTGTGGTACACTTTTTGCAACGTTTTCAAAATATTTTTGAACATTTTGCTTGTATATTGAATATACATTTTCTGGTTGATTTGTTTGTGTTGTTTGTGTAGTCATGACTCTGTTTATGGCAGCGGTTATATATACTATTGGTAATGAATGGTAATAATTGGTAATATATGACATTAACAGACATTTTGGTGAAATGAAGGAATTAACACGCACATTCTAGTTAAGAATTGAAATTATTTTAAAAAAGCTTATAATTGTCCAAATTGGTGTCAAAATACATGACAGAATTTCAATCAGTAGCGCAAGTAAAAAAAATGAGAAGTGGAATTAATCTAAAAGCTGAAGTAAAAAGTAAAGGAGAACCAAGAACCGTAAATCTCAAAACAGGTGGAACAGTTGATGTTTGTGATGCAGTAATATCAGATGGAGCAGATGACATCAAACTGACATTATGGGGAGACGACATTAAAGCAGTAAACATCGGAGATGTTGTAGTCGTTACAAATGGATATACTAATGAATTCAAAGGCGAGGTTTCCCTAACAAAAGGGAAGTTTGGCAAAATGGAAATCAACCCTCAGTAAATCGAATTTTTAAAACAAGGAATACACAATATTAAAAATAGATAAAAATCATGTCTTAGAAATTTTTTTTATTGTTTTGAATATTTTTCCAGTCAACTAAAGATAGAATTACACCTATCAATAACGTTACAATTCCAATAATTAACAAAATACCAGATATTGCCAAAGGCAAAATCTTATTCATAAAAGGCAAATTTGGATTAGAAAGAGCACTAGAATTATCAGGATCTTCAGAAAGCATTACAACTGTATTAATTATCCTAGAACCGTGATTTTGAATTTCAAAGTTTAACGTATCAGATTTAGTGATATCCAACATCTCAAAGATAATTGGACCATCTTGAGAGAAAATACCATAGTCATCCCCATAAACATTAGAGATGAATATAGAGAGTTTGTCACCATCCTGATAATCAATTATCTGCACACCCCACAATAGAGGAACATTAGACGATTTAGTACTATATGAAAAATAGCCAGATTCACCAGGTAGAATTTGTATATCATCAGAGATTTGGTTGAACATTCCTTCAAACATAGAAGGAACGTAAAAATCATCACGCCCAGTAATTCCAAACGTTGGAAAAACAGAAACTATAATCAAAAGGGAGATGATAACTAGTATCAACCCAAATATTCCAATTATAGGACCACGTTTTTTCATTTTAATTAAAATAATAAAAATAAACCCTACTTTAACACTAACGATAAAGTAATTACTTTTTAGAGGATAAAATTATTTTAATTCTAAAAAAGATACACACACTATTTTCTAGATTTCCTTGAAGTCTTTGATTTCTTTGTTGCTTTCCTTGAAGTCTTTGATTTCTTTGTTGCTTTCCTTGAAGTCTTTGATTTCTTTGTTGCTTTCCTTGAAGTCTTTGATTTCTTTGTTGCTTTCCTTGAAGTCTTTGATTTCTTTGTTGATTTC
>JANPCQ010000079.1:0-2076 GCA_031431055.1 Nitrosarchaeum sp. | reverse complement strand
GCTTACGGGAGATAACAAAAGAACAGCTGCTACAATAGCTAATGAGCTTTCCATAGATAGAGTGATTGCCAATGTAATGCCCTCTGAGAAGGTCAACGTTATAAAAGAATTGCAAAACAGCGGAAAAAAGGTGGCAATGATTGGGGATGGCATAAATGACGCTGCAGCAATAATGCAATCAGACGTTGGGATCGCAATAGGAAGCGGTACCGATGTTGCATTAGAAGCTGGTAAAGTCATTCTGTTAAGAGATGATCTATACAGTGTAGTAACTGCCATAGAGATAAGCAAAAAGACGGTTGGCAAAATAAAACAAAATATATTTTATGCATTTGCATATAATACAATACTCATACCAGTTGCAGGTATTGGCTTGCTTTATCCAGCTTTAGCAGGTTTGGCAATGGCTGCAAGCTCTGTTTCAGTCACAAGTAGCTCATTGCTTTAAAAAAGATGGTCTCCAAAGAGGCAAAAGTAAAACCCAGTTAAAGGAATCATACAATGAAAGCAATACAATTTTCGGACAAACACCTGGTCTTGTGGATATTGCCGTTTTTGTTTGTAATTGCTTTTTATTCCATCGTGTCAGAAAAACCAGATGTTCCAATGGACAGATTGGATGAGAAATTTATCATTCTAAGTAATGCCAATACAAATTATTGTGCATCTGCAGATTTCTTGAACTCCAAGTCTGATGACGATAGATTACAGGGATCTTGTTGTTCCAAGATGGACTCTCACAGATACACAGAGCAAATTGAGGGTCTCAAGCAATATTCTGGCATTGATGTGATTCCATCAGATCCTTATGATATCAAAGCATCTCTTTCAAAAATTCTTGTATCCTATGATAAAAACATCATATTAAACACACAGCAGCAAAAAGTGTATGATGATGCGATGAAAATGTCATCAGAAGGTGGACCATGTTGTTGTAAGTGTTGGAGATGGACTGCCTTTGAAGGACAAGCAAAATATCTAATCACAGAATATAATTTTGATAAAAAGCAAATCGCACATGTGTGGAATCTGGAAGATGGCTGCGGTGGAAAAGGACATATAGATCACATTGAGTCAAAGCCTTCATAATGTGATGTGAGATTTATTTGAATTCTTAGTAAACATCACTAATTTTAGACCGAATTAGTGCAAAATATTCTAGTTTGAAGAAGAGTGAAAATTTGAAATTGATGTTAGTTTATTTTTCTATGGATAGTTTCCCATCATGTTTCCACCCATCATACTTGGATTCATCCATTGATTTTGAAATTGTGTGTTATTCATCATGTTTTGCATGAATTGTTGATTTTGAAACATCATTCCGTACATCTGTTGACTGAATTGTGGATCGTTCATCATTGGAGTCATCATGTTATTCATCATACTTGGATTATTCATCATATTTCCCATCATCCAGTTTCCAAACTGTGGGTTTTGCATCATAGTGCCCATCATCTGATTCATCATGCTTGGGTTTTGCATCATGGTATTCATCCAGTTGTTCATAGCCTGAGGATTATCCATCATGGTTTGATGCCATTGTGTCATTTGTTTTGGATCATTCATCATTTGTTGCATGTACTGAGGTGTCATCATCATTGGTACAGATGTGTTAGATTGAAGTACAGCATAACCAATTCCAATTCCTGCAAAAAACACACCTACAATAATCCCAATCAATATAGTCTGACTTACCATACCAGTTCCATGTTGCATATAATCCCATATACAAGTTTCAATACTGATTATCTCAAATGAGAAATGCCTGCCCACTCCACAAGGATGTGGAACTAATAACAACTGTACTTTCAAATGGAGATACTAGTGATTACTGCCCCAAATGTCAGGAATTGTTTGGAGAAAAGATATGAGTCAGTAATTTATTTTTCGATCAGAAATTTTCGTTGAATAATTACAATTTTCAACCAAATTATCTTGATCGCAATTATTATACTAGTTTAAGTTTTTACTAAAAGATAATGCTATTTGCTCAAATCCTAGTTTTTTATAAAATTTATGAGATTCCTTCCTCTGATTTCCTGACTCTAGTCTGATTCTATGACATTTTCTCTCTTT
>JANPCQ010000078.1:0-5684 GCA_031431055.1 Nitrosarchaeum sp. | reverse complement strand
CTCATTTATAATTACAAATTTTATGAAAGTTGCAGTTGTACAATTCAAGGCTTCTACTGATAAAGAAATTAATCTAAAAAAAATTATCAACTATATTACAAAAGCAGCAGAAAAAAAAGCAACACTTGTTGCATTTCCAGAATTTATGATGTTTTATACAAATTCATCACAAACATCAAAACAACTTGCAAACCTCGCTGAAACAATTAATGGAAACTTTGTAAATATTATTGCAAAGACAGCCAAAGAAAATCACATTCAAGTCGTAGGCTCATTTTATGAAAAAAGTACAAAAAAAAATCGAGTACATGACACTTCATTTGTTATTGATAAATCAGGTAAAGTAATCTCAACATATAGAAAAATTCATCTCTATGATGCATTGGGATTCAAAGAGTCAGATAAAATGATACGAGGATCAAAAATTGCAAAACCTGTAAAGACTTCAATTGGAAAAATAGGAATGATGATTTGTTATGATTTGAGATTTCCAGAGATGTCAAGATCATTAGCTGCTGCAGGTTCTGAAATTTTGATTGCACCGTCAGCATGGGTAAAAGGTAACATGAAAGAAGAACACTGGATAACACTTAACAAAACACGAGCAATTGAAAATGGTTGCTATGTAATAGCACCTGATCAAGTGGGAAATATTTACTGTGGAAGAAGTATTGTAGTTGATCCTTATGGAAAAATTTTACTTGACATGAAAAAGAAACAAGGAATTGGATATGTTAACATTGAATTAAAAAATGTAAAACAAATTCGTAAAGTCCTACCATTGCTAAAAAATAGACGAACCGATGTCTATTCTACTTTGAAGGCTTAGCTTTTCTACTATCGCAATTAAAATTAGAACACTGTTTTGTCCATTTCTGCTTTCTTGAATAACGAAAAATTACCATTGGCCACTTGCATACATCACATGACATCTTTATTGCTCTGAGTTTTGCTTTTTGTAAAAGTGGTGATGATGCCTTACATCCTCCATAAAAATTTGAACACCCCATGAATCTCTTTCTAGTAGTTCTAGATCTGATTACCATCAATTGACCTAATCTACATTCTGGACATTCTACTAGTCCATTTTTTGGAGAATTTGTCCCAAGAATCATGTATTTTCTCTCTTTTGATGACCAAGACAGGTATCCATTAGTGTCCAAGTACTGTATGATCTCTTTTTTGAAAATGTCTGTTTTTGACTTTGTAGCTTTTACAACATGTCTTGTTACTTGTATAATTTGAAGATCTATTTTCTTTGGGGGCATTTTTCGTAATGAATTTACTAAAACAATTTTTATAGGGAATCTGGTCAGTGACATTTGTGGAAAAGGTCTGCGTTCTTGGTGCTGGTAGCACGAAATATGGAAAATTACCAGAAAGCATAGCTGATATTACTACTCAGGCATCAGTAGCTGCTATAGAAAGCGCAGGAATTGAACCAAAAGAGATCAAAGCATCTTACATTTCAAACGTCTTTGGTGTTGCAGACAAGCAGGTACATCTTGGACCTGTTTTAATGAGTAGATTAGGAATTCCCGATAAACCATCATTAACAATAGAGTCTGCATGTGGAAGTGGCTCAGTATCATTTAGAGAAGCATATGCCAATGTTGCTGCTGGTTTTTATGATTGTCTTGTTGTAACTGGAGTTGAAAAAGTAACTCATACAGGAACTGATTGGACGACAACTTACTTTGCATATTGCTCTGATTTTTTTTATGAAGGTCAAGCTGGAGCATCATTTCCAGGATTATTTGCATCAATGGCAAGAGCTTACTTGACAGAGTTTGATGCAACTGAAGAAGATTTTGCAAGAGTTGCAGTAAAGAATCATGACAATGGTTTTCTTAATCCAAAAGCTCACATGCAAAAGAGAATTACAATTGACGATGTAATGAATTCTCCAGTAGTTGCAAGTCCTCTAAAACTTTATGATTGTTGTCCATTCTCCGATGGGGCAAGTTCTGTTATTCTTTGTTCTGAAAAGTTTGCAAAAGAACACGGTGGTGACTACATTGAAGTCATTGGATCTGGCAGAGGAGGATCATCTGCTGCATTGCAAGGACGTGAACATCTGACTACAATTCCTAGTACAAAGATTGCAGCAGCAGCTGCATACAAAATGGCAGGAATCACTGCAAAAGATATTGATTTTGCTGAAGTACATGATTGTTTTACAATTGCAGAAATTGTTGACACTGAAGATCTAGGATTCTTTGAAAAAGGTAAAGGAGTACAAGCTGTCCGTGAAGGTAGAACTAACTTAAATTCAGATATTTCAATTA
This sequence comes from Nitrosarchaeum sp., assembly GCA_031431055.1. GTDB lineage: Archaea > Thermoproteota > Nitrososphaeria > Nitrososphaerales > Nitrosopumilaceae > Nitrosarchaeum. The sequence continues at coordinate 3,396 of JANPCQ010000078.1, read as the reverse complement.
ATCCATCAGGTGGTCTTAAATCAAAAGGACATCCAATTGGAGCTACAGGTGTTGGACAAGTAGTAGAAGTATTTGATCAATTAACTGGTAAAGCTGGAGCACGAACTGTCAAAGATGCAAAAATTGGTTTAACTCATAATTTTGGTGCAACTGGTGCAAGTTGTGCCGTTCATATATTCAAAAGTGTGTAAAATGACTATTGAACAACAACTTATTGAATATGCCAAACAAGGTAAACTCCTAACTCACAAATGTACAAAGTGTGGATATCTTCATTTGTCTACTGCCTATTATTGCCTAAAATGCGGTAGCAAGGGATTTGAGGATGTTGTTTTAGATGGTGTAGGCTCAATTGCCACTTATACTATAATAACTGTGGCTCCAGCAGGATTTGAAAAATATACTCCATATGCCTTTGTCGTGCTTCAATTAGATAACACACATTTGAGAATTTCCGGATTTATGGCAGGAATTGCAACCCCTGCAGATCTACCTGTAGGAACCAGAGCCAAAATGGCCGGTTTTGAAGATGGTTGTGGAATCATCATCGAAAAACAGTAAAATTATTTGTTTGAATTATTAAAAAAAATCATAATCATTTCTTAATAATTTTGTAAAGATGATCACTTTGATGTCTGTAGAAATTACATGTGGTAAATGTGGAGAAAAGATCGTTAACATGAAAATGCTAAAAGCTATAAAAGATGTGATGAACCCATATAATGGAAAGTGTCCATCATGTGGCCAAAAATTATCAACGTCTGAATTTTCTCTGGATGTACAAGAAAACTGATCTAAGATCTAAAAATCTTTGTAACTTTTTATTTTTTTGTACATTTGTAATATTACAATAACATATAAATTTTATTTGAATAAGAAAATCGATCTAAAAAGTTCTAAAAATATATGGTCACAAGTCTTATTTACTCCTTTTTTAGTGAAATAATATGGAACTAGATGAAGAACTAGATGAAGAACTAGATGAACTAGAGCCAAAGCGAAGCGGAATTCTTCAATCTACATCAAAACGTGTACGAATGATCTTTTCTGTAATGGCAAGTCCAAATAGAATAGATATTCTAAGAATTTTAAATTCAAAGGGTCCATTAACCTATTCTGAATTAAAGTCCCTAGCAGGATTCAAATCCAAAAAAGAGAGTGGCAAATTTGCATATCATTTGAGAAAATTATTGAGACAATCTCTTGTAGCACTGAACAAATCTGAAAGACGTTATACAATTACAAATCTTGGAAAACTTGTCTTAAGCTTGGCAAGACAAATTGAAGAACGATCAATTATTGAAAGTGGAAAGATGTATGTTAGAACATCACATGAATCAATTGAAGAATTTAATTCCCACAAAATTATTCAATCACTCGTACGTGAGGGTAGTCTCCCATTGGAATTGGCTCAAAAAATTACTGAAGAAGTTGAAAATAGAATTTACAAATATCAAACAACCTATCTTACTGGATCGCTTATCAGAGAAATGGTAAACTCTGTTCTTTTAGAACATGGTCATGAGGAATACCGCAATAAACTAGCACGCCTAGGCCTGCCTGTATATGACATTCAAGCAATGCTCACAAATCTGGATAATGTAGATAATGGCGCAGAAGGCCTACTTTTCAATACTGGTCAGAAAATGTTTGCAGAACATTTACTCACAAATGTATTACCAAAAGATGTTGCTGATTCACATCTTTCTGGTGATATGCACATTTCAAATCCAGGAATTTGGTCAATGATACCTGATACCATATTTGTTAATGTAAAAGAACTAATTGAAGATGGAGTTATTCTTGGTGGAAAATATCTTGATGTATCGAGAATTACATCTTCAAAATCAATTGATGATCTTACATCTTCCTTGTCGATAATCATATCATTACTCTCCAAAGAAGCTTCGCAAGAAATTGTACTTGATGGATTGATTCCACTCTTTACAAAACATTCAAAGAATATTCCCGAACTTGAACAAAAACTAACAGATGCCTTTGCTACTGCATCTACCACATCAAAATACAATAGAAGAGCCACTAATGTTTCAATTAGACTTCAGTTAGGTTCTGATCTAAAAATCGTTAATGCAATAATTAATGCATACAAGAATTACACAAAGATAACTCCAATTCCAAAAATTGGTTTGATTGTAGATTTCGATAAAGGGAAAGTTACTGATGTTTCCGAAGCATTAGCAGAAATAATTTCAATTGGTGGAAAAGTGATGTTTGCAAAAGGTGAAGTGTCTAGTTATGGTATTACAAATGGTACAACTAAAAATTCTGGTCCACTTGCAATAACACTACAATCTGTTTCAATCAATCTTCCAAGACTTGCATTTGAATCCAATAAAGATGAAACATACTTTAGAGCAAGACTTGCATTACTTATGAAACCTGCCTTATCTTCTATGGCATTAAGAAAGAAAGACATCTCTGATCTTACTAGAAGAGGACTAAATCCAATTCTTGCAAAGAATACACAATACATGCAAAGAAGTTCTGTGTCACTTATTGTTAATCTCGTAGGTCTAAAGGAATCTGTTTTCAATATTCTTGGATTCCAAGATAATAAGGAAGGAAGAGAGATACTCAATAAAGTAATAGAAACTGCAGTTGATGTTGCGGCTAAAAAAGGCAAGGAACTTGGCGATACTGTGGTTATATCCAAGACTGAAACTGAGGGATCTATCCGATTCGCAAACCTAGATGGTGAGAAATATGGTAAAAATTCTGCTCTTAGTTCTATGGATAGTGACTCTTACTCACAAGGAATAGTTCTTAACGCCTCTGAAATAGGCGATTACACAAGTAAAACCGAGATTATATCTGAATGTAATAAACTATCTAAACTACTCAATGGTGGTTTACTAGTCAGACTTGATATTGATCAGAACGCCACTCAAATTGATATCAAAAAATCAATTGAGAAAGCAGCAGAACTAACATCTTCATTCAAGCCTGTAAAGAAAGTAGCACTCTGTGGTGAATGTGGATTCAAAGATGAACACTTTGTAGACAAGTGTCCAAAGTGTAAGTCTTCATATGTAATCTGAAATTCGTAAATCAAAAACTATCTCCGATCATTTTAGAAAATATTTTGATCAGTTTCAGACATACGATCATAGTTCTGAGTCTATGACTATTTGATCAGAACGGTTTTCGCTCCTAAGTTAATGACTATATTGACTTCTTTAAGTGTCTATATACAAGATCATAAACAGTATGAGCTAACAAAAATTCACTAATGACTGCTGTAAATTTTTCATGCGATCATCGTACTGAATTCATGACTGTTTGATCAAAAAAACCATTACAATATCAATTGGACCGTTGTCAATATTTTTGAACTGAAATTTCAGAAAATACTGCCAAATCATTTATACCGTATTC
>JANPCQ010000077.1:0-6549 GCA_031431055.1 Nitrosarchaeum sp. | reverse complement strand
ACAACGTATGTTTTTCCCACATCGGTGTCAGTTCCTGTGATAAATATGGAATTCAACAATGATTCATTAGAATATTTTATTGATTAATCTTTCACTTAGCTAATGATACAAATTTCTTGTTATTGATATTACAGAAATGTAATAAAATACAACAATAAACAGAAATTTGTATTATTAGCTAAGTGAAAGATTAATCAATAAAATATTCTAATGAATCGTTGTTGAATTCCATATTTATCACAGGAACTGACACCGATGTGGGAAAAACATACGTTGTTGCTGGTCTTGCTGTCACTCTTCGAAAGATGGGTATTGATGTAGGAGTGATGAAGCCTTTTGCTGCAGGAACTGCGCAAAAATCTGGATTCAAATCAGAAGACGTTGAAATTTTAGCAAATGCTGCACAAGTAAATGATCCTGAAATGTTACTAAATCCACAATTTTTTCCAATTGCTGCATCTCCTTATACTGCACTAAAAAATTTGAAAATCAAACCAAACATCAAACTGATCTTAAACAGATTCAAAAAATTATCAAAACTACATTCAATGATGCTAGTTGAAGGAATGGGCGGTATAATGACTCCTATTCTTCAAGATTACTTTGTAACTAACTTGATCAAAGATATGAAATTACCTACAATAATTGTCACCAGAACAAAAATTGGGACTGTAAATCATACTGTAATGACTTGTAAGATGTGTGAAAAATACAAAATTTCAGTTAAGGGTATTATAATTAATAATTTTGATACTAATGGCTATAATGTAAAAGAACTAAAACGAGATTTAGAAAATTTGACGAACATGCATGTATTGGGCTCAATCCCATTTATTGATGACATGAGTGATACATCGCTTTATCGTGTTTTCAAAAAAAATATTGATTTTAAATCTCTGTTAAGATAATTTTCAAATACGTAATATCTTGAATTTGCTTTGACCTTGAACATTTACAAATTGTGCAATATCATCAATTATTTTTGAAAATGACGCATTTTTCTTTTCAATAACATATGTTTTGGTTTGCAAATCTAGTTTCTTTGTAATTACTAACCAAATATTGTCTTTAGCAGGTTGGATTTTTTGCAATTGCTCCAGTTTTTGCTCTATGACAGTTTTGCCAATAGTTTTTGGGATAGATATTATCAAAGTTTTTTTTGGATCAATTTTAAGTGTTTTTAAATCTGGTATAATGATGTCTATTTGTATTCCATTATATTCTATTTTTCTTTGACTGGATACTAGTGCGTTTGTTAAAAGATAGTGTAATAATCCAGTGGCCAAAATTCCTAAACCTTCTTTCCCCCCAATAGAAATTACTCTGACGTAACAATTTTCTAAAACATCATCAATTATTTCAGTAAATTTTGACTGTGATATTAGTTCTTGAATTCTTTTTTCTGATTTTTTTAGGTAATCAAATAGAAAGTCTTTGATTGGGTTTGGTTCTTCTTGCATTATTCATTGAATACGTATCGTCTTTCGCCTCTTGATTCAACAGTGGTATTGATATCCACTAAGACAAATTCTCTTTTTGTATGAAGCATTGGTTCTTCTGGCGAGAGCTTATTTTCATGCAGTATTTCGTATTCTTGCAGTGTGAGTTTCCTTCTTGGAGCAAGTTCTGCTTCTAAATTCATATTTTTTACAATTTCTTCGTATTGAGGTTGAATTGTACCACTAAACACCATGGCACTACTTCCACTTCCATATGAGCCAAATCCAACACGTTTCCCATTCAAATCAATTCCCTTTTGATACTCAAACTCAAGGCAGCTTCTAAACCCAAGATACAGTGATGCAGTGTATAGATTTCCAATCATCTTTGATGCAATTAATGAGCTTGCAAGTTTTGCTTCATACACTTCTTGGAACTCTCTAGTCTTTGTAAATAATTTTGTAAATTCATGGTCTTTTGCCATAAATTCTTCATCTCCTAATACTGACTCGATTGTCCCACGCGGATCCTTTGGTACTGGTTCTGGTATGCCCATCTCTTGGATTATTTTTTTCCATCTTGGAAGTTGGCGCCATTCATGTCTTACCAGATATGCAAGAGCCTTTTTGCCCATGTTACTGTATGGTAAGTGCATGTTAAGATAATCCATATGGTCCAGTATTGTTTCACCTGGCTCTAACTTCATTAATCCTGATGAAAGAGCTTTTTTCTTGTAAATTTCTAGTGCTTTTCTCACCTGAATCATATACAAAAGATTAGAGTACTGACCATGTACAATTGGTGTTTCTTTTCCAAACGGTCTGTAAAAATCATATTCGTCTTTAATTGATGTCGCTGTTGCTTTAGGATCAAATGCCAGTAACCTTGGCTTATCATTGAGTAGCATTACTACTGCACCAGCTCCCTGTGTCATCTCTCCGCTAGAACCCATATCATATTTTGCAATATCTGATACTACAACTAGGGCATGTTTTCCTTCTGCTTCTCCTGCTCTAATCCAATTAGTATTATCATAAAGTGCATAAGAACCACTAACACAAGCAAATTTTGTCTCCACTCCACCACAATGCTCAAAAGCACCTTGACCGTAAACCTGCTCTAACATCCCAATAACATAAGAATTCATTGCCTTTGATTCATCAAATGAAGATTCAGTGGATACATACAATCTTCCAATATCTTCTGGAGATAACTTGTTTTTTTGCATAATCTGAAGACATGCATTTGCTGCAAGACATGCAGGGTCTTGATTAGTATCTACAATTGCCATTTGAGATACTCCTAAACCTTTTTGGAGTTTTTCAGGGTCTAATCCTCTGGCTTTTGCAAAATCAGCTGCATCTACGTATAATCTTGGTATGTAAATTGTAATATCGTCTATTCCAGCTGCCATCTTAGCTTGCCTCCGCCTATACTCATATAAGGATATTGAGCTAATTCTATCTTACTTGTTAGGGGATTTTTACTATTTTTTATATACTTTTTGCTAAATGATCTATGATTTTTCTATTTTTCCAACTCTGAATTGAAAATTCTTTCAAAAACATCATATGGCTGAGCTCCATCGATCTTTGTTATTTTATTATCTGGACCAATAATAAAAAATGCAGGAGTTCCAGTTAATCCCAAGTCCTTTGCATCCTGATTGCTATTTGCAATAATTGAACTATATTTTGAATCTAACATACAATTGGAGAATTCATCAATATTCAATCCTATATCTTCTGCAAATTGAAGTAGGTTCTCTGATGATGCCCATCCGTTATTTTCACCTGTCCAATGATCATACAATGTATCATGATATTCCCAGAATAATCCCTGATCATCTGCACAGTGAGTCGCATGAGCTGCAGTAACTGAATCTGCCCCAATAATTGTAAAGTCCTTAAAAATTACCTTTACTTTGCCTGTTTCTACATAGTTTTTGAAAAGATCATCTTCTGTTGTATGAAAAAATTGATTACAGAAATAGCACTGATAGTCACCAAATTCCACCAATGTTATTGGCGCATTTGGGTTACCTAGAATTGGTGAGCCATTTTCCATAAATGTGGCTGATGTGAATTTTTCAGGACCTGACTCTTGAATTGTAGGTGTCGGTTCTAGTGCAAGTTCTGGTTCATCATTAAATATGTCTAATGCTAAAAATGCTGCAATTATTGCAACTGATGCAATTCCTGCACCTATTGCTAAAGATGGGGCATGAATCATTAACTATTGAAAATTTTTGAGACATTTAGTCTTTTGTACAGTATAGTTATGGTGAACTATTATGATCTGGTACTTCTCCCAAATTAAAAATTTGTATTGTTTTTGTCGATTTGGAATTGTCATTTTCCGCATCAATAATTACAGTAAAGGTTCCACTTTGGTTATGTTTTGGGATAAAAAATTGTACATTATAAAATCCCCTTTCATTTGTAATTCCATTTGATGATGAAAAGATTTGTCCCTTTTTATCCAAAACTGTTATTTTGATATTTGTATTTGGAACATATCCATAATTCTGATTGAAATCATTTGATTTATTTTGATTACTGTCAAATAGTTTTACATCAATTTTTGCAGTTTGACCTGAATACAATCTTTCTGTGTATTGCACAAGAATAGATATGTCATTTGGTTTTTCTTTTTCTCCAATTTTTTGAATTTGTGATGTTTTTTGTTGTTCAAAAACTAATGATAGAAATTTACTATTGATGAAAATTTTTCCATGTGTTGTGATTTGTGAATCATTTATTTTTGAATATGTTATGTATGGATAACCCTCAACTGTATAACCTGCTATTCTGACTATCTTTCCATCGGAAAACTCTCTAGTGTTTATTTCATTGCTAATGATGAATTCTTTTTTATCTGTAAATAACTTGCCAGTTTGTATGAATTCAATGTCGTTAATTGGATCTATTTGAGCTGTAGCAGTTTCTAACATAATCCCCAAGGAAAACAGTACTACTAATGCTAAAAATTGATCAAGATTCATCTATAATCACTATGCTAAAGATTCATTATTTTATAAACGATTTTTATGGTTTTCATTAATTTGAATGAATTATTGTTATTATGCATGAAATTTTTATTATACGTTAAACAGTGATCATTGATGAGTTCAAAAGATAGTGTTTTGATTATTGAGGACAGTCCTGCAATAGGCATGCTGTTAAAAAATTATCTTGAAAAATTAGGATATACACAAATTCACATTTGTATTAATGGCTCTACTGCTATTAAGACATTCAAAGAACTTGTATCTCTTGGCAAACATCCAATAGTTTTACTTGATTACATGCTTCCGGATATGGATGCACGATCAATTCTAACTCAAATGCTTGAAGTTCAACCAAATGCACGAGTTGTCTTGGAAACTGCTACTGAGAAAGACGATGAAGGAATTAAAGAACTAATTCGCTTAGGAGTATACCAATATTTAGAAAAACCAATCCGTTTTGAAAATCTCAAATCTGTTTTTGAAACTATTGAAAAAGAAGATTCTTTTTTTCAAAATGAATCTGAACAAGTCAAATTGTTAAATGAAAATATCAAAAAATCCCAAATAAACCTTTATGATCATATTGATTTCATACTGAAATCTACAAAACAAATCAGCTTTAATTTTATAGAACAATTAATTGGTTTTTCTGATGAATCCATCATATTACATCTAAATGAACTTGAAAAACAAGGCAAGATCATCACACTAGGTGACAAAAAAGAAATAGCTTGTAATCAATGCGATTCTGTTAAAACAACTCAGATATTTTATTGTCCTTCTTGTAAAAATTCTAATTTCAGATTGGGAAAACTTGTCGAACATTATGATTGTGGAAACATTTCAGAAGAATCTACATATAAAAATGATAAATGTCCAAACTGTGACAAGGAGATAAAAGCACTTGGTGTCGATTATCGATTAATGCAAAATCATTACATTTGCAATAATTGCTCTGAATTCTTTCCAGAAATTTCTACATATTATCTATGTCTAAAATGTGAAAATAAATTTAAACTTGAAGAAGGGCGATGGAAAACCAGTAAAAATTTCAAAGTACTCAATATGTAATTATCTTGTGATTTACTAGATATTCAATCCCGCTAACAAAATCTGAATCTGTAATCTGTCCATCTGCCCACCATCCTGCATTGTTTTTAATCCACTGAGGGATCTCTTTACTCTCTGCATCTGGCGAATTGGCTGTCTTTGGGATTTTCATTATCCCTTTTTGAATCAAATACTGTATTCCTTGCACAAAAGAATCATCATCAATTGAATCATCTGCCCACCATCCAGCATTGTTCTTTATCCACTGAGGAATGATTATTGTTGAATCCAAATTAATTTTGCCAATATTTACAATTCTTATTTCATCTGATTGTAATTTCTGAATTAATGTTTCTAATTCATTAATTTGTTCGTGGTTTATCTTATTTGTATAAGTTTCATTTTGAATTATTGCGAATTCTTGTGGATGAGATGTAATTACGGCAAATCCATATTTTTTAAGTGAATTTATTGTATCCAAATACGTATCATTACTAGATACTCCTGTGAACAGATTTTGCTCAAGGCTATATTTTCCGGTAGTTGCAGTTTCAGGAAATTTGTACAGCGTTTCCCCTTCTAATGGAAATGGTGGTGATTCTGACAAAATATTACTACTAATATGTGTGAATTTGTTTTCTACAAGTACTTGTTTTGTATCATCGTTGTATTTGTTTTGTGGAGGTACAAAAATTTGCGGTCTTGTACCTGTACTGTCTAAAATTTCAACTATTGATTGCTTTAACAAATTATCTTGTTCTTCTTTAGAAAAATCAGTAAATGGTGCATTTCCAACTCCTTGACTAGCAATTTCCAATTTGTTTTTGCTTGTTGCATCTTTTATTATATTTGTGATCTTTTGATCATTTCCAAATGAATCAGCTATTATTGCTACGGTTAATGGAATATTTTTTTCTACAAATGTATTGACATATGCAATTTGTACATCGTTTAACCAATAATCTTGCACACCATCAAATCTAAATGCTACACAATCACATGATGAAATTGGTTCATTGTCTTCGGCAGGTATGTCTTCTACGGGAATT
>JANPCQ010000076.1:0-7727 GCA_031431055.1 Nitrosarchaeum sp. | reverse complement strand
TTTTGTTTCTGGACCATGATCTACCATCTGATCTGCGACAACTACGCCGCAACCAGAGCAGATTATTTCACCATTCTGAACATCATCCACTAATGAAGATTGACATTCAGGACAGCTTTGTGGTTGTAATATGTTCATTTTTTTCTTCTCCTAAATTTTTGTGTGTTAGCAGGAGAATAATCAATTGCGAAAACACTTTTGCCAATGTATTTTTTGATGTTGTTTGTTAACGGAGTTGCTGATGCAAACGGTCTTTTTATTGGACCAATTAATTCCATTACTTTTGCAACTTTAGTTCCTGTCTCGTCACAGAGTATTTGTCCTTCAACTGATTTACCTGATAGTTGAATGATCACTCTGCCACTAGCGGCTAAGTGCATTATTTCACCTACCTCCTGCAATTAGAAACAGTAATCATCATATTCTTATCATAGACTTCTGTCAACTTTACTTTAGCTAGAGCTAGATTTGATTTTATTTTGTTTGCTTGGCTCTTTTTGAAACTAATTTTTCTGAAATTTTGTTAAGAATGTTTGTCTTAGTGGATCCTTTTGGCAACACTATGTAGCCTGACCTGACATAAGGCCTTCGCGGATATCTCACTTTTTCATCTGTCTCTGTGATTTCAAACCCCGCGGCTTGTGCAGCTTCTGTTAATTCTTTTAGTGAAGGATCGAAAACACATTTTTCTTTTTCTAATTTTCTTCCTTTAGCTCTTGGTAATGTCTTGTTAAAATAATCCAACCAGATTACGATATGCTCGTAATCTTTCATTTAATCACTTTATTAAAACTGCGTTAACTATTCCTGTTTGTCCTGGTTTAGAAACAACTTTACATTTTCCTGCTTCTGTTTCTAATATTGCACCTTTTGTAATGATGCCTCTTCTTTGATAATCATTGTTTGTTGAATTTTCTAATACTTTAAGAATTTTTATTTTCTTTACTTTGGAATCTCCTGTTGCTAAGTTAACAAAATCAATTGTTTTCAAAGCGGTTTTTTTATTATTACCTCTGACTCGTCTTGTGATTGTGACTTGAGCTCCAGTAACAGATTCGTTTGGGTATCTATCTATTTCATATTTTCTTCTAATTCTTGCAGGATGTCTTCTTCCGCCAGTTATTTTGCTGGTTGCAAGATTTTCTACTGATTTTCTCACGAATCTTCTTTTAATTACTCTAATTTATACAAAACGCAAAAAGTTAGGCTTAAAATAAAAAATAATTAGTTTAGTTTACTTACAATTTCATGTGTATAATTTGACTCTGACATCTTTGCAGTTTTTCTTACTTTAGAAAACAGTCTTTGTTTAAGATTTTCTACATCACCTTGTATTCCAAAGTATTTTTGAAATTTCTCCGTTGTATTGTAAATTTTTAATCTACCTACATTTTGATGAGTGATAAAATCTAATTGTCGTAATTCTTTGAGATGTTCGTATACACCAGAACCCCTTGTTTCTACCAATTGTTTTGATGAAATTGGTTGCATGTATGCAATGTATGATAATGTTTTCAAAGTTGCATTTGGAAGAATAGGTTTTGACGCATATCTTTTGATAGTTGAGCTGTATTCTGGTTTTAATTGAAATACATATGACCCATCCGGAAGTGTTACTACTTCAAGTGCTTTAAAGACTGACTTGGTATTTTTCATTATATCGTTGAGTAATTCAAATGTCTTTGTTCGTGATTCTGTGCCTGAGGCCCTGATTAATTCTTCTATTTTTAGGGGTCTTCCAGCAGAGTATAGGGCTGCTTCGATCCTTGCAGTCGGTTCATCATTTGTTTCAATTTTTGTCAATTGTCTCTTTTCCCTATAAAATCTACTTAAAGAAATCCTTTCTTCATTTTTGATCAGATTGTTAACTTCTCTTTTATCAGGATAATTTTAATATCTTCATCTATTTGTTCTAGTTCTACTTTTTTATCTCTGGCCAAAAACAATATTGCAAAAAAGCACCTAATAGAATCTATTTCATCAAGATCTTTTATGATATCTTGAAGCATACCATATCCTACATTTGAAATTTTTCTAATGATCAAATCTTCATATTTTCCAATTATGTTTTCAAGCGAAATGAAATATTCTTGAAAATTAGGGGCTTCGATAGGTTCTATCTCCAGCTTGTTTCTTCTGGATTGTGGATTGGCTATTGTACCAATTAAATTTTGTAATAATCCTAACAAATCATCTAGTGAAACAGGATAAGTTGATTCATGTCGATATGGTATATCAATTAACTCTATATCGACATCAGTTCTTTGTCTGATTGGTTTTTTTTCCATTGCAGCGCGTTGCAATGCAAAAATACTTTCTACCTTCATTCTGTAAATTAATGAAGATGACAATGCTGCCATTCCTGCAACTCGTAGATCCTTTTTTCCACTTTTTTCAAGAATTTTTATTAATAAATCTAGAATTTGAATAAGGTCAATATCCCAAACATCTTTTTTAGCAATCGAAGCGGGATTAAATAGAATGTTTACTGGTGCTTGCGAAATGCCATCTGGAATTTGTTCTTCGCTCACAGATTGATTCTTTTTTTTATTCAATAATATCTAGGGGCTCTATTTTTTTCTCATATCCAGTCAACTCTTATATTGTTAGGATTGCATTGCCACTTTATGAAATCTGCTAGGATTACAGGTCCTAATGAACCATTGCAAGTTATAGAAATAGAAACCCCCCATCCTAAAGATAATCAGGTCTTAGTTAAAGTCAAAGCAGTAGGCGTGTGTCATAGTGATTTGCACCTTTGGGAGGGCGGATATGATTTAGGTGATGGTAAATTTATGAAAGTTACTGATAGAGGTGTCAAGTACCCTGTTACTCCTGGGCATGAAATTACTGGTACTGTTGAAGAATTTGGAGATAATGTTAAGGGTTTTTCAAAAGGTGATCAAGTTTTAGTTTATCCTTGGATAGGATGTGGTGAATGCCCTGCTTGTAAAGTTAGTAATGAAAATTTATGTGATACTCCAAAATCTCTCGGTGTTTTTCAAGATGGAGGTTATTCTGATTATGCTTTAATTCCAGATTCAAAATATTTGGCAAAACTTGATGGTGTTGATCCTGACGCTGCAACTTCTCTTGCTTGTTCTGGGCTAACTGCATATAATGCTGTCAAAAAAGCAAATGTGAATTCGCCAGAATTTTTACTGATAATTGGAGCCGGTGGTTTGGGATTAATGGCAATTCAAATTGCTAAAGCAATAACCAAAGCTAAGATTATTTGCATTGATAATGATGACAAAAAATTTGATACTGCAAAAAAGATGGGCGCCGATTTTGTTGTAAATACTAATGTGGTTGGCTCTTTATCTAGTGGAGCTGGAAGTCCAGTGGATAAAATAATTTCTATTTCTAATGGTAAAGGCGTTGATAGTGTTATCGACTTTGTTAATGCACCACAAACTGTTAGAACCGCATTGGGTGTAATACGAAAAAGAGGAAACATTGTTCTTGTAGGATTGTTTGGAGGATCTTTAGAGATGTCTCTAGTGACAATTCCTCTCAAATCTATTACTATTCAAGGTGCATATACTGGAAATTATAATGACATGGTTGAATTATTAGATCTTGCCCGAAAAGGAACCATTAATCCAATGATTTCAAAAAAATATCCTCTTGATGCTGCAAATTCTGCCTTAGAGGATCTTAAAGCACGCAAGATTGTTGGCCGTGCTGTGATTAATCCTTAGTTAAAAATCACCATTCCAAAATGTTATAACATAAAAAAATTGTATGTCTTTATTGGATTCAAAGACTAACTGTGAGGTAGCATTAACACATTTGAAAAATAAACAATTTATCACTGCTCATAATTTATTTCTCAATCAAGCAAATTCTATGAAAAAAACTGACTATCTTAAATCAGCACTCTTGTATATGCTTGCGGCTGAATGTAAAACTAGACAAGGAAAAGAATCTAAAGATGAAATTGAACAAGTAGGTAATCTCTTTTTACAATACTCTAAAACTAAAAATTCAAAAAATATTCAGGGTGCATTACTTTGTGCATCAAAATGTTTTTTGAGTCTTGGTGAATACGACAAAGCAAAAATTTCATATCAAAAAGCAAAATCTATACTCTCTTCAACTATTGAAATTTCTAGACCTATCGTTATAATTGATGATAGTAAAGCGATAGCACTGAAACTTCAAAACTATGTGGAGAAATTGGGGTATGATGAAATTCTTGTTTATGAGAATGGCAAAGATGGACTTAAAGGATGTCAAAAATTATTTTCTGAGAACAAACAACCTATCATACTCTTGGATATGGGGCTTCCTGATCTTGATGGTGATGAAATTGCTACAAAACTATTAAAAGAAAAAATAGATTTACAAATTATCATAATCACAGCTGATGAGAAAACCACAAAGCGAGTTAATAAAACAATTAGTTCGGGGGTTATCGCATTTATTCAAAAACCATTCACTCTTGATGAGATAAAAAATGCAGTTAATATTGCTGAATCCGAATATTCTTTATTACAATAACAATAAAGACATATTCAAAATATTTACGTCTTTGATATCTATCTCATTAATTCTATAATCTATTAATTCCTCAGAAAATTTTTCAACAATTTTTTGTGTTGTATTTGTTTTTGCTGAATCTATTTGAATTATTATGAGCATATTCCATTCTCCTTCCATGTTTGCTACAAGAAGATAATTGTCTAATTTTGTGATGAATTCTTTAATTGAATTCTTGACTGCCTCTAGTGATTTTGATGGTTTTAATTTCATTAATATGACTTGATATTCATTAATTCCTGAAACATCTGTTAGTACCGCCTTGTATCCTTTGATGATTCCACTTTTTTCCAGTCTTTCTATTCTTTTTCTAATTGTTCTATCTGATACCTCATGTCCTGATTTTTTTAATTCAGATGCAATTTCTTTTGATGGAGTTCTTGCATTGTTGTTGAGAATTTCTATAATTTTCTGATCCACTTTGTCTAAATTTGACCATGCATCCTCACTCATAACATGAAGATATTTCACATACTTTTGAATTTTTGCTTAGAGTATGTTCTATCAAAATTTGTGAATTTTTCCCTTATTCTTCTAAAACCCAACCTGTTTCTATTTGGTTTTTATCTGATTCTTCTCCAACGCCCGTAGCAAATCTCCATATGAAAGGAGCATTTGTAGTCATTTTTGTTTTAATTTTTAACAGTGATTCTATTTCCGAATTTAAATTTTGATCCGCAGAGTCGTGTTCTTTACAAAACTTACATTTCTGATCAAGTGTGATAGGTTCTGATTCTATTAATGGATAAGTCATACATGCAAGAGGTCGGTTATTGTATATTTTACAAGGAAATCCTCCATGTGGTGATCTAGCTGAGGTTTCTGTATCTAGAAAAGGGCATGTGTTTCCATTTTGTTCTATTCCCATTAATTGATATGCTAATATTTTTGTCTGACTAGAATCCTTTTTTTCAGATACTCCGATTCTAGGTAAAATTGTTATTTTCAATCCGTTTATTTTTGCAAGTTGTTCTATCCTTTCTTTTTCCTCAGGTAGTATGAGAACTCCAATTTTTCCAAATTTTTTGGTTGGATAATATTCTCTTTCAATGCAGCACTGAGAACAATCCTGCATGCATCTAAATTCCACATATTATTTTTATCCACTACAAATAAAACTCATTGGAAGTATCACATTTTATAAAAATTATGATCTTTTTATTATAATAATCCCCACAGTTATATGCTCATAATTGTATTGTATGCTATATGGGTAAGCGCCAAGTCAAAAATGAAAGCGATTTAAAAGAAATGCGTTTACCAGAAGAGGGTGAACTTTTTGGTAGAGTCCTAAAAATGCTTGGAGGAGAAAACGTCATGGTAAAATGTACTGACGGTCTTACTAGAAGAGGTAGAATTAGGGGAAAATTAAAGCGTAGAGTATGGATACGTGATAATGATATAGTCATAATCGCACCTTGGGATTTTAAAAAAGATGAACGTGGTGATATTGTTTGGAGATTTACTTTGCCTCAAGTTGAATGGTTAAAAACCAACAATCATTTTGCAAAAGATTTCTAAACTCATTTTTAACTGGTATTATGGACTAGGTTTGCGTGTAATTGCCACGTGTTAGATCTATTTTGATAACTTATCTTAATATACGGAATAATTCTTGTGATAATCAAATGGAACAAGGCACAGTTAAGTGGTTCAACCGCACAAAAGGCTTTGGTTTTATCGAAAGAGAATCTGGTGACGATCTATTCGTTCACAAATCAGATGTTGATGGATTCATCAATGAAGGCGATAAAGTCGAGTTTGAAGTCGGTGAAGGTCAAAAAGGACCAGCTGCTCAAAAAGTCAAAAAAACAGCATAGACAATAGATCTTTTTATTAATTTAAGAGTTCAACATTGTTTTCTTAAATTAGTCTATTTTTTTATTATTTTTAGTAATTTATAAAAAAACTGTGGTCCCAAGCGACGGAGTTGAACCATCGACAACCCGGTTTCTGTATGCCTGATATGCTGTTATTCAGTCAGCCATCTTAAGCCAACAACTACAGCCGGGAGCTCTACCAGGCTGAGCTAGCTTGGGACAAAAAAAATGAAGTGCCCTAGTATTAAAAAACTATCGACGGTTGGCTAATTTGATTAATGATCATGCCTACTTTCTATACGCATAAATACCAAATTTCAAGAAATATAGTAGTGTCTGAGCAACAATTATCTTATTCTGGTTATGTTTGTGCACCATATTTACACAATTCAGAATCTGCTAAATTAAAAGACTCTTGGATATCTTCAAATAATATTGAAGCATTATATTTTGTAACTGGCACATTTTCTGATGAAAGTAAACCCTATTTTTCTAATTCAACTAATCATTACATTCTATGAAAATTCAAAGATAGTCAATCTATCACAGATGATCTAACTAAAAACAATCAAGAAAAAACATCCTTTATCTTCAATCTTAAAGATGAACTATTTCAAAGAGAAGTATCTGGAGAAACAAATTTTGTTACTGTCTATTATTTGGAATATGGGGAGTATGAAGAAGATTTACAAGAAGTTGCAAATATTTTACTGAAAAGAGAAAAAATCAAAACTGGTGGGCTTGGTCATATGACGACGTTTTGTATACTGCCTTCAAAATTTACTTTTCCATACGCTGAAAATATTGTAGTAATTGAAGTTGCAAGTGACAAGGGTCATCAGAGTGTAAAAAAATACTGTGAACAAACTAAACGTGATGTAAATCGAAAAGGACTGACTATGACTAATTTGTTAAGTCTTTCAATTCTGGAAAAACTAAAGTAGAAACGTTAAATATTCGACTAAAATCTGGTTCTTCATGAGTAAACCAGCTGATCTTGGTTCATTAAAAATTGGTTCATACATTCTACTACCTGTATCAGATCAACCTGATGGTGAGGCTTGTAGGATTACTGAATATGATACATCTAAACCTGGGAAACATGGTGCAGCAAAGGCTAGAATTGTAGGTGTAGGTGTATTTGATGGTAAATCCAGACCCCATGTCGGACCTGTTAGCATGCAAGTGCATATCCCACTAATAGACAAGAGAATGGGTCAGATCATCTCCATTATTGGTGAAACTATCCAAATTATGGATTCAGAAACTTTTGAGACAATTGATGTCACTTTAGTTGATGCTGAAATAAATGGAACAATTGAAAATGGACAAAATGTTGAATATTGGAAAGTAATGGACAGA
>JANPCQ010000075.1:0-1827 GCA_031431055.1 Nitrosarchaeum sp. | reverse complement strand
ATCATAACCAGTAAATGCTTCTAGAATTGTAACTGTTCCAAGTATGACACCAGTAACCCATAAAATTTCATTTCTAATTTTGTATCTTCCACTAAAGAATTGGTAGTACATGTGTAAAATTGCCAAAAGTACCATTGCGTTGGAACCATGATAGTGAATATTTCTGATGTGAAAGCCAAATGGAACTTCATCATTAATGAATTGGACACTGTCCCATGCCCTATCCAACATTGGTTGATAGTAAAACATTAGCAAAGCTCCAGAAATTCCAAGTATTACAAATGTAACAAATGTAAGCATTCCCAAAAATCCAAATGGACTTACAAATCTTGCAGGAAATGAAAATTTAATTGCAGTAAAGATTGTTCTGTCTAGTCCATCCCAGAGCCAGTAGAAAAAGGCAACTGCGCCAGTACGTCTATGAAGCGAAACGGCCATATCCAATTACTCCATTATCATTCACGCCCCAAGTTGGCGGTAAAACCCATAAAAAGCCATCTGCATCAATTTCGAAATTTAGTTGTGGTAGTGTGTTAGACGGTGCAGCTTGTAATGATGCAGGTCCAGCAAATGCAGTTCCAGTTGTAGGGTCATACATACTTCCATGGCAAGGACATTCCCCTCTCTTTCGTCCTTCTTCTGGCCAGTATTTCCATAAACACCAAAGATGAAGACATATCATACTATATGCTCTAAAAGATGAAAGATCTTGTTTGTCTCCGCCAAGTTCTTGTGGCAATCTAATGAATTGCCATTTTCGAAATGCTTCTGCATCAAGTGCAGGATCTCCGGTACTAGGATATGTAATTACTTCAGAATGATTAATAGGAAATGTTTTGACACTAGCTTGAGTGCCATCAGGCAAAATGACTTTAACTTTTTCAAGAACTGCCTGTGAAGGATTTGGCATAAAATTTCCAAATGGGACAAAAGGAGCAAACGCCAGACCAGTGCCTGCAGCTCCCATTAATTTTAGAAAATCTCTTCTAGATAATGCGCCAGACTTTTTTGTCCTCTGATCAGACATTCAAGCTGTCGTACTCGCCAAATTGCTTATAAATCTTATTCAATTACTTGGGTTTTTGTCTAAGAATTAAAAACAGAACAATTCCGATCGCAATTCCAACTCCAATACCAACAGTCAATCCAATGTTAAAAGAGTAATCATTAGTATTATTTTGAATTGTAATTTGAGAATCATTGTGGATTAATTTATCAGAAAATTCAGATGTAGTTACATTTTTTATGGAATTTGATGTGATTTCTGTTTTATTTGAATTGTCTTGTTGAATCTCTGAAGAAATGTTAGAAAATTTAGCTGCAAGTATAATTGGCTCAGTAGTTGAATTTCCACCAAACAATGTAGAATGAGCTAAAAGAGTGTATGTTCCTGTTTGATTAATTGGAACATAAAGTATAGTAGAAGTGTTATCTTTGTTTTTGACAGGGAAAAATCCACCGCCTTGACTAAAAACAGAATTGCCTAACCAATCAAGTGAAGGCCAACCAAGAAAATGTCCAAACACTCCTGATGGCATATTGGTTTGAACTATTCTTCCTTTAGGATCCATAACAAATACAGACAAGTTTGTGTCATCAGTTTTCCAAGATAATTCTATTGCTGCAGAATTTATCGAATCATCTTTAATATCAAAATAATACTGGCGCCAATCGCCTGCCATGTATCTATTTGCCATATCAAATGCACCTTTTACATAGCCATTACCAAAAAGGATATCATCACTTTGTTTTCCTTGAATTAAAACAAGTGAGTCTTTTTGATCAATTTCTTTTTTTACAACAAAAGATACTGGTGCATTAACAGTA
>JANPCQ010000074.1:0-4610 GCA_031431055.1 Nitrosarchaeum sp. | reverse complement strand
AGGATCAATATTTCTAGAAGACCCATCATTTTCATTTGATTATGCACATATTCTTCCTCTAGTAGAGAAATGTTCCATTTTACATGGACATACATCTTCAGTAATGGTTGAATTAGTTGGACAAATGAAAGATAATCTACTTGTAGATTTTGGAATAGCAAAAAAAATCATAAAAGAAGTTGTTACAATATTTGATCATAAATTTTTCATTAATAGAAAATATCTAAAAAAAGAAGATGATTCTCACTATCAGATTCAATTTGATGGACCAAAAGGGATGTTTGATATTCAAGTTCCAAAAGATACAGCATATCTCTTAGAAGGAGAAGCTACTGTTGAAAATCTTTCAAGTGAGATAATCAAACTACTTGCTCCAAAATTACCTCAAAATGTAGAAGCTGTTGGAGTTTACATTTACGAAGGATATAACAAAGGTTCTCACATTATTTCAAATATTTCAAGATAGTTAAGAGATGGAACCAAAAATTGTGGAAAAAGCTTGGAATCCAGAATTAGAAAAAGAAATTCTCAAACAGTGGACGAATGAAAAAATTTATGAATTTGTACCAAAGGAAGACAATTTTACAATAGATACACCACCGCCCTATCCATCAGGTAGACCATGGCACATAGGTGCAGCAGCACATTATTCTCAAATTGACATGATAGCACGTACTGCAAGAATGGCTGGAAAGAATGTATATTTTCCAATAGGAATTGACAGAAACGGTCTTCCTGTGGAGATTTACACAGAGAGAAAACACAACATCAGAATGCGTGAAACTGAAAGAGGTGAATTTCTAAAATTATGTAGAGCTGCATTAGATGATTTAGAAGATGAAATGATATTAATCATGAAAAATTTAGGAATCAGTGGAGATTTCTCCAATTATTATAGAACAGATTCTGAAGAATACAGAACATTAACACAATCTACATTTATTGAACTGTGGAAAAAAGGACAAGTGTATCTTGCAAATAGACCAAATAATTATGATTGGGTTTCAGGTACAACTATTGCAGATGCAGAAATTACATATGAAGATTTACCAACTAAACTAGTCTATATGAAATTTCAGATTAAGGATATTGTGAAAGAGATAATCATTGCAAGTACAAGACCAGAACTTCTTTGTGCATGTAAAACCATAATTGTAAATCCAGAAGATGAAAGATATGCAAAATATATTGGAAAAAAAGTGATTGTGCCAATTACTAATGCAGAGGTTGAACTAAAAACACATCATTCAGCTAATCAAGAATTTGGTTCTGGTGCAGTTATGGTATGTAGTTACGGTGATCAAAACGATGTAGCATTATTTAGAGAACTGGAATTAGAAGAAATTGTTGCAATCGGATTAGATGGAAAAATGACAGAAGCTGCAGGAAATTATGTTGGGTTAAAACCAAAACAAGCACGTGCAAAAATTATTGAAGATTTAGAAAGTAAAGGGCTGGTAGAAAAAATTGAAGACATAATTCATAGAACTCCAGTATCTGAACGAAGTAAAAATCCAATTGAGATAATTCCAATGGAAGAATATTATCTAAAACAAAAAGAATCAATTGAAAAAATGAAAAAACTGGGACAGGAAATTACATTTTATCCTGCCATGCATAAGCAGATCCTGATGAATTGGCTAGAATCCATCAATATTGATTGGCCAATATCAAGAAGAAGATACTATGGTACTGAAATTCCTATTTGGTATTGCAAAAACTGTTCTGAGCCTCATGTACCTGAGCCTGGAAAATACTACAAACCATGGATAGAAAAATGCCCTATCAATCAGTGTTCTAAGTGTAAAACTACTGAATTTGTAGGTGAAGAGAGAACATTTGATACATGGATGGATTCTAGTGTTTCACCTCTTTTTGTCAGTAAATTTAACAAAGATCAAGAATTTTTTAATAAAGTATATCCTACTACAATTCGTCCTCAAGCAAAAGATATTGTGAGAACTTGGTTATACTATACACTTCTAAGATGCGAACAACTTACTGGAAAGAAACCATGGTCAGAAGCATGGATTATGGGATATGGACTCGATGAAAAAGGAATGAAAATGAGTAAGAGTAAAGGAAATGCAATTGATCCTTTACCAGTAATTGAACAATTTGGTGCAGACACTTTTAGATTTTGGAGCGCGAGTGAGATTAATCACGGATATGATTTTAGATGTAATGAACAAAAAATTGAATCAACAAAAAAGTTTCTAAGTAAACTATGGAATGTTTCTAGATTTTTGTCTAGTTTTCCCGTAATTGAATCAGGAATTCCAACAACCACGGACAAATGGATATTATCTGAATTAGATAATTTAATCAAAGAATGTAAAAAAGGATATGATGAATATAATTTCTTTATTCCTGCAATTGCAATTAGAGAATTTACTTGGAATCTTTTTGCTGCACACTATATTGAAATGGTTAAAGCAAGAGCGTATGGAATTGGTTTTTCAGATGAAGAAAGAGATGGCGCAATATACACATTACATAAAACATTATCAGCTATTTTAAAATTATTAGCACCAATTACACCATTTATCACTGAACATCTTTGGAAAACTTTGTATTCAACAGAGAGTATTCATAAACAGCATCAAGTAGAAACAGAATCAAAATACAATCAAAATAAGATTACAAAAGAAATAACAGAATTTAATTCCAAAGTATGGAATGAAAAAAAGACAAAAAATCTTTCATTAAAGGATTCAATCACAATAACAATTCCAGAAAGTCTAGAATCTTTCAAAAAGGATTTGAAATCTATGCATAATTTAGCTGATAATTGAGCCTAAATCAAACATGGGTAATCCCATTTGTAATAAGATATTGAATTCCAGAGACAAATTTAGTGTCTTCAATTAATCATACTGACCAAAATAAAATTTGAGTTCATTTTAAAAATTATCTAAATTATAGTTAAAAAAAATTGCTGATAACAGATATCGCATTTGATTAGTTTTTTAATTTTTTAATCAAATTTATAAAATATTTGTGTAAAGAAACATCTTCTGTTAATTCAGGATGAAATGCAACACCTATAATATTGCCTTTTTTTACAGCAACTATTTTTTCATTAAATTTTGCCAAAACTTCTACTCCAGAACCAACATCAGAAACAGACGGGGCTCTAATAAAAACACCATTAAATTTTGGAATATTAATAGAATTAATAGAGACATCTGATTCAAATGATTCTTTTTGTCTTCCAAAAGAATTTCTTTCTAGTTTAATGTCAAGTAAATCTAAAAGAGGTTGGTCTGTTTTTCCAACAACACGATCATTGGCTGTCTTTGAGAGCATAATCATGCCTGCGCATATTCCTAAGACAGGTATTCCCCGTTCAATTTTTTCTTTTATTATCTTAAGAGAACTGTTTACAAGAGAAAGTTGACCGATTGTAGTGCTTTCACCACCGGGAATAATTAGACCGTCAAGTTTGGAAATATCTTCAGCAGTTTTAACACCTACAACTGTTCCTTCTATGCCTAATTCTTTTAAGGCAGTCTTAGTAGATGTAATATTTTCATATACATCGCCCTGAATTGCTAAAACTCCAATAGTAAGACTCATGCTGAACTTCCACGCTCTTGCATTCTTAATTCTAGAGTCTTAACATCTAATCCCAACATCGATTGTCTTTCATCAATCATTTTTTGTGCTTCTTTTACTTTTTCTGATTCATTCCAGAAAGTAGTTGCCAATACAATAGCTCTTGCTCTTTCTTTGGCATCATTTGCATTAAAGATTCCAGATCCTACAAATATTCCATCACAACCAAGAGACATCAAATATGCAGCATCAGCAGGAGTTGCAATTCCTCCTGCTGCAAAATTAACAACAGGTAATCTTCCAAGTTTTGCAGTTTCTTCAACTATATCATAAGATACTTTGAATTCTCTTGCCATTTGAACTAGAACCTGGTTATCACCAGAATCATAAACTGCTTTTATTGATCTTAATTCATCATTTACTTTTTTGATATGAGTGACTGCCTCTGCGACATTTCCTGTACCAGGTTCTCCTTTAGTTCTGATCATTGCAGCTCCTTCTTCAATTCTTCGTAATGCTTCAGATAATGATCTTGCTCCATTAACAAAAGGAGTTGTGAAATCCCACTTCCAAATGTGATGGTTTTCATCAGCTGGAGTCAAAACTTCTGATTCATCTATCATATCCACATTAGTTTCTTCAAGAACTTTTGCTTCATAGACATGACCTATTCTACATTTTGCCATTACTGGGATTGTTACTGAATCCATTATATCTTCAATAATTCTAATACTTGCAGTTCGTGCAACACCACCTGCTTTTCTTACATCAGATGGCAGTTTATCTAAAACCATAACAGATACAGCTCCTGCATCTTCTGCAATTTGAGCTTGTTCTACGGTAGTAACATCCATTATTACACCATTTTTTAGCATATGAGCAAAACCACGTTTCAGAGTGGATGTTCCACGTAAAATATTACCAGAGTCAGATTTGTCTTTAATTATTCCTTTTGCATCAGTTCTTTCGCCCGAAAGTGGAAGCATACTCAGAGTTTTATCGGAGACTATTTGTACCTATTCACTAATTTGTTCTGCAATTTTATCAAGTTG
>JANPCQ010000073.1:0-6205 GCA_031431055.1 Nitrosarchaeum sp. | reverse complement strand
GATCGCTGATCAAAGTAAAACGTAGAGATAACAGGAAAAGAAAATTACATATTGAATTACTGTTGTCTACTACAGATTTTCAATACCTAAAACATCATAGTATGCGCGTGGAATCATTTTTTGAGCCTTGAAAAAGACATTGTTAACTGCAGTATCAAGCACATATGTTTTGGCCCAATCATCTTCGCTTCTAATTGAGCGCCCAAATCCCTGAAGTAGTTTAGTTAGAGTCTGAGAAGTATACCACAAAGGAAATTTATCCATTTTTGCTTTTGTTCTTTTTTCTTTATAATTAGGATATGGAACTTTGGCAATAATTTGGAATCGAGACAAATCATCTTTGAGATCTACTCCTTCCCATAGTGAAGAAGAAAGCAAAACTCCAGTAGGGTCAGCTGCATGTTCTGAAATAATTTCGTCTTGTGTTTTTCCATCTTTGTTATAGCTATGACAAATTCTGATTCGTCTAGTATTTTTTGGTGAAAGGTATCTCAAGATTTTTTGACATCGTGGGACAGAGGAGGTTAAAATTAAACCCCTTTCACCAGAATGCTCATCCATTATTCTATCAATGGTTTTTATTACTTCAAGTTCATCATTTTCAGTCGAACCATATCTTAATCGTTTAATGTTTAGAAGATCAATTCTTCTGTGTTCAATTGGAAATGGGGATTTTAGAGTATCAATAAATGCAACATCATCTTGTTGCAATCCCATATTTTCACAAAAACTGAATTTATCAATAGTGGCAGACATGAATATTTGATATTCGGTAGTGAAAAAAGAATTAGCAAATGTTGAAACATCAATAGGTTTTACAGAGATTGCTCTAAAATTTCCATTCAAGTCTTGAACAGGATCATTTACTACAAAATTATCCTTGTCAGTAAGAATATCGATTTTAGCCTGAGCTGCTCTATCATATCGTCTCTCTAGCCTTGTAATGGATTCATAATCAGGCTCTTTTTGGTATGAATCGCTTTCTTTGATATCTTTGATTTTTTTGGCATATGAGTATGCAATATCGTCAATTAGTTGTATCGTTGAATCCAAATCAGTAAGATCATATTTGGCAGTATTTAGATTGCACTCTTCTACTTGACCACTGAATATATCAAATCCAATAAACTGCATTATTTGATCTTCTATTTTATGAGATTCATCAAATATCGAAACTTTTCTATCAAGATAATCTTCAAAGAGTTTTTTGTTGAATTTCATAATTTGAAAAAATGCATAATAATTCCAAAGAGAGTGTTTTGAAACAAGTGCATCATATTTTTGAAGATAGTAATGGCACGATTTAGCTTCTTGAGTATTGTCTTCTACTTGTTTGATTGTAGGTTTGAATTTACAAACTTCAATTACTTCCTTACCATTTTTGTTTATTTTTTCCTGACATTGCCCCTTGTCACATGTCAATCCCCATCTCATAGCTTTTCTGGTATTATCTACTTTTTCAGATTCCATCATTTTCAGACATGGAAAATTTTGTTTTCCTTTAACGGGTTTAAGAAATGGAATGTCTTTGATATATTGATCCTGAAGATGTTTTGATGCAGTTATAGTAAATGAACTATCAAAATATCTTGAGACAGTTGCACCTACTAGTGATTTTCCTACTCCAGTTGGAGCACATAAAATGATTTTCTTGTAACCAGATTTTAATTTCTCTTCAATTTCCAATATGATCTTTTTTTGAATATCTCGTGGAGAAAATTGTTCTGGAAATTTTTCTAAAAGAGACAGGATTAAATCTATTTTTCTTTAATATTAAAAGCATGAAGTTCTAATATTATCAGAGATTTTTTTAATGTAGTTTAATATCTAGTAATATCACAATAGATCATGGAATTACTAGAAGACAAAATGAGAGTGTGGCTAGAAAGTGCCAAATTTGTTAAGGCAATTCCAGGCGTTTATGTTTTGTATAACAGAAACAAAGATGTGATCTACATAGGAGAAAGTAAGAATTTGGAAGAAACGTTTACAAAATATGTAGATACGGGATTTGAAGGAAACGAATGCAAGCAAAAAACGCAGTCATATCAACGAGAATTTACAAATAATCCAAAAGAACGACAAATCCAATTAATTGAAGAGTTCAAAAAAGAGTCAGGAAAACTGCCGTCTTGCAATACAGAGATAGCACTAGAAACACATTGATTTTCACACAAACTTCTCTTGTTCTAAATTATCAGTATTTTATTCAGGCGTAAACATAGAGAAAGTAATTAATTTGAGATTGGCGTAATCAAGAAATGCATCAGTGTTATTATTGTGAACAACTTTTTGACTCTAAAGAAGCATTGTATGATCATGTAGAGATTCATTCAGATATTGAAAGAAATCAAGAGATAATGGATAAAAAAAAGAAGGCCCAAAAAAACTAGCCTCGTTTTGTATTTCTTAAATTGACAGATATTAAACAAAATTAGAGCAAAGGTTAGAAAATATACATTCAGGAATACAAATAATAATTTTGAAATAAAAAATATGGAATGGGTTGATGCATTACTCAAAAGATCATGTGATAAAACACTATCAAAAGGAGAAGTAATGCATAGTTTATTTCACATGATTGAAATAAATGAAAATACATTAAATCAAATACAATCAGACAAACGAGAGTTTGGACCAGAATTAGAAGAGCTAAAACAAACAGAAATTAAAGATTTAAATTTTCATCTAAAATATTATCGCAGTCTTGTTAATTATATCAATTCAATTACTGAAAATAAAATAATTAAACAAATGTAAATAAAAAAACAAGACAAATGCAAATCAGATAAAGCAAGTTAGATTATAGTACATTTCGTAATTTTTTGAACATATTATCATATTCTTGTTGTTTTTCTACTATCTGTCCATAATTGGTTTGTTTGTCGTATTCTTCGTGTTTTTCAAAAAGATATTTTTCCCATTTTTCAATTTCATTTGCAATTAGTAAGCCAGAATCTTCACGGGCAAATTGTTTTTGTTGTTCTGGATTTTGTCCTCGGGTTGGAAATTTTTTTTCATTAAACACGTTCTGAATTTGTTCTGTAATTTCAGACCGAAATAGTTCGGCTAGATCAAAATACCCTTGTTCATGTTTTAAGAGTGGAGGAGTTGCTTGAGGTTGCCTTACCCAAGAAAGTAATGGATAAAATTCAGCAATTAAATCAATATTTTCAATAAAGAATCTAATTTGATTACCAATATTATCAGAATTCACAGTCCAAGTATATCGGTATTTGATGGTACTATGAACATCTTCAAACACTGCAGGATTAGATTCAGCTTGAAAGTCTAACCAATCTAGAAAATAATCCTTAGACCAAGAAATAGTGTTATTTTGACTCATGAAATTGTTTGTCATATGTGTGAATAAAATTATTGAATTCTACCATAAAAATTAGCCACAAAATTACGTCAGTTTTAAAAAATAACAACCAAAAAACAATCAATAAAAAATTTAGATTCTTTTTCCATCACGCCCACTGTAATTGCCAAATGATTGAGGTATGTCAAATCCCAACCATAAATAATTTTCATTTTCTAATAATTGATGTTGTTTTTGATGTTCGACCAGTTGTGCATCACCCCAAGTCCCATTATATAGAAAATTACATTGTTCTACTTTGTTTATTTTTCTAGCACCCTTACAAATTATTATCAAGGCTATTTCATTACATAACAGATTTGAAAATGTTTGGTTTAGAATTAAAGATGTGTTTGACGGCCAATGAATTCTAGGGCATGGTCTGTAAGGCAAACGTATGAATGCCGTCAAACACGATGACTCGATAATACTATCTCAAAATAGATTAAAAGAAACAGTGTGTTTAATTTGAAACACAAATCAAATAGATACGCCTAGATTAGAGAATATTTTAGGAGAATTAGAGATTTAGGCACAAATGCAATTGAAATGGATCATTTTTTCAAACCATTTTGATCAATTAACAAGACATGTTTTATTTTAAGAGTTTTTCAAAAATTAGAGTATACAAAATATTGGAAGCAAGGCTGTTTGCACGTTTGATGGCTTTAACATATCCCCCAAAGGGACAGATGCAAAAAAGACGTTAAACCTGCTTGCTTTCCTTTAAAAACTATTAATTTCAGATAAAATTAAAATAATTTGTGAATCTAAAATTTATGATTTCTATGGGAATTTCAGTAGCAGCATTAATTGTGGGTTTTGTCTTATTATACGACATTAAATAACAATCAAAGAGGAATTTATTCAAATATAGGAGCAAAAAGGAAATGTATGGTCAAAAAAATTGATGAGAAAAGACATCAAGAATTACTAAAACAAAAAGAAGAACTAGAAAATAGCAGGCCACATGACATTGATGCAATGAGAAGATGGAAACATTCCATGGGTAAAATCCTAGAAGAATTAGAGTTGTTTAAAAAATATTAAAAAAGTGATTTGTTTCATCTAAAGCATATCATAAAATTCTAAATCCACGTATATTTTAGTCAACTGAATAAGTAGATAAATAATTTAAAATTGAGAAACTCTTATTTTGATAAACCAAATAGAAAACTAGATGCAAGAATACAAGGTATTGAACATTACATTAATTTCAATTATAACAGGACTTGTTTGGATACAAGTTATTCTCCATGATATGGGCTTTGATTCTCACATAGGTGAAAAATTTGACTGAATGCCCTACATGTAAACTAGCCATGGAATCACATTCTACTGCAGAATTAATGGAATGTTGTATGAAACAAGTCGGAGATGATTTTATTGAGGAAGATAGGGGCACATGCCCTAACTGCAAGCACATCATCAAAAAACATTCAGATAAAGAACTTGCAGAATGCACATTGGCATTTTTAAAATCTAATATCAAAAACTAAAATAAAACAATACTAAAAAAATTTAATCTGTTTTATAAGATAAGCATAAACAGCCATCTAGTTGATTCAAAATATTGGATAAATTAACCACAGCACTCATCGAAAAGTATTCACCCATGTGGACAAACAAGCAAATTTGGGAATATGAGCAAATTCACGAAGAAATAAAATTCGATGTATTGTATGTAAAACCCGGAAATAAAGAAATATCATGGAAATCAAAACTAGCACATCTAGATAGCAACATCAGAGAAATCATAGTGGGTACGTTTGAGTATCTTGTAGAGGATTATGAATTATGGATAACAAATACCAAGAATGATCAGAGAAAATTAGATGAATCATTAATTCCGTATCTTATGGCAGTAATAGTAGATACAATGATTGATGAAGAAATTTGTTTAAAATTTAGAGAAGACAGTAATTGCCTGGTAGTAGCAGTTGATTCTCATGCAGACGTAATAGATTGTAAAGAGTTCTTTGAAAAATTTTACCATCTAGCGACTGGTTTCAATTATAATGTAAATACAGGAATTCCAGATGACGAAACTGAAGCAGAAATCTATCTGGCAAGATTACAAGAAGAATTTGATGAAAAAATGAAGATAAAATTAGGAGATAAATATCTTCCAGGAAATAACGATCCAGATTCAATCAATACAAAATAATGAATTGATAAATCACTAAATATTTTTGAGGAAATTCAATTATTTTTTAATTCTAAATAGACTAAAATTGTGCTCCGATCAATATCCATTTTGTCTAATTTTTTTACATCAACGTTGGAAATTCAAGTAAATCATCGTTTGCATTATGGCAGCAAAGAAAAAAGCAGCAGCAAAAAAAGCTTCAAAAAAGAAATAATCAATTGAAGCAAATTTTTTTCTTTTAAATTCCAATTTAATACTTTTAAAACAATCCAACACGCATTGTAATGTTCATCGTGTGCATTTGCTAAGGACCTACATATTCATTAATCTTTAAGTGTATAAAAATTGGAAATAAAATATCATATGGAACATACTAAAGAATGTGAATACAGAAATGCTCATGATATGATTCATGCTAATTGCTTTTGTAAGTGTCATAAAATCATCATGATAGATTCAAGGAAAATGGACTCAAAATCCTTCTAATTGTATAGGTTAAAAACAACAATTGAGCCAGATTCTAAACTCTTTATTGATGAAAGATTAATGCTAGTTGCTAATTGGCTAGATTGGGAAATGATCAATACCCACAACCTCTTTCAGACTAGAGCAGTGAAGCTCGTCATTCAGGTCTGATACATAGGTCTTTGATGCCAGTTAGCTTTTCAAATGACAACTGCATTGACAACTAT
>JANPCQ010000072.1:0-8873 GCA_031431055.1 Nitrosarchaeum sp. | reverse complement strand
CAATATCTAGCGTTTATGGACATGGATTCGGAATTGATACTATCCGTTCAGTTGATGTACAAGGAAAGAAAATTTCGATTTTAGTTGAGCTTCCAATGATTTTTGAGCAAACCGGTGAAAAACAAATCACAATTACAGCAACTGAAGATGAAACAAAAGAAAATACAAAAAATGTTACATTTCTAATTGGTTTATTTCATGAAAATAAAATGATATTTAGAAACTATTTTTTTGCATCTGATGGAGTTCTTCCAATCAAAGTAAATTCTACACAAGAAGGTGAGATTATAATTCATGGAGAGCAAGATTCTTTGTTAGGTGCATGGCATGGAACAGAATCTGACCCAATAATGATTTCTGGTCCTATTTTCAATTCAGGTGGACTGTACAATTTTGAAATCGAGGTAAGAACAATTGATGAGCCAACAAACATAATTGAAAATTCTGGTGTTTACAATGCAGATCTGAGTATTGTAGATAGCACTGAATTTTTACAAAAAGATGCCGAAAATCAGGATGTTCAGTTTAAAATAAAGTCATATTTTGATAATATCTCCAATTTTGAGTATGATCCTATTTCCAAACAAGTAACATTTGAGATGCCTTTTGATTGGAGTGAAAAACAAATGTCTCACATTCCAGTTGTGCATGAAGAAGTACATTTTCCAAAGAATTTTACCGAATTTCTCTCTCCAAGTTATACAGGTAAAGCAAACGGAATTGACTTGTTTAAAGCATCAGTTACAATCGATGATTACTCTGTAGATGATGAAAGAATAGTTCATTTTATTTTGTTGCAGGATCATCTCAGATTCATAAAAAACCAACTACAAAAGTCTGAAGAGCCATTACCTGATACAATTACTTTTGTTCTTTCTAAATCTGAAAATACAGGATTTCCATTAACTGCATTTACAAAAAGTGAAGACTTTCAAATAAATCTTTCATGGGATCCAATAGAAATTGCACCTAGCCAAAATACAAATTTTATCTTTACAATTAGAGATGGTAAAACTGGAGAACCACTGCGTAATTCAGATTATACTTTTGTAATCATACAAAATGGCAAGGAAATTCATAGAACAACTGGAACGGCACAAGTTGGTGGAGAATTTGAACGATATGAATTTGCCGAGGATCAAACTGGTCCTACAATTATTAGATTTGAAAACATTAGAAATACCAGTCAAGAAACTGATTTTGGAATAGTCGTTGTTCCTGAATTTGGAACCATTACAATTATAATCCTATTTTCTACATTATTGGTAGTTGTTCTGGCATCAAGAAATCGCTTTTCACAAAATCTAATTTCTAATTAATTCTATAATGTTACTAATTTTACAGTATCCATGTTTTTGTTTACTTGAAAATCTTTTGTAATAGTTGATACTCTTTCTGCATCGCCATCAATTACAAATAATTCCATACACTTCTCTCCCTCTATCTTACTGTGGAGATGTGTTGTAATCAGATCTTCAAAATTATGTTTTATTCCAGACACAACATGATCAAACTCGTCATTATGAACAACTAAAAGAATAGCATGAATATTTCCTGTTAATTCAGATCTTTGTTTTTCTTCTGAAACAAAAGTTCTGATTCCTGCCCTTATTGCTTCAGATCTACCTGAAAAGCCCATAGTTTTTTGCAACTTGTCTAATTCTGATAAAATCTCTTGATTCAATGAAATTGAAACTATCGGCATAAATGCTAATTGTTATTAATTATCTTATAAGTTTAGCAATTAAAGTTATTAATATTTTATATAGTTATTAATAACATATATCAAAATCATGTGTGAATAGCCAAGTAAAACTAGCAATAATTGCAATTGTAATTACAATTCCCCTGATCTCATTTACTGTTTTTTCAAGTGATTCAAACCAATTCAAGAAAACAAACGAATCCAAACTACAGGTTATGGCATCATTTTACCCACTACGTGAATTTTCACAAAATGTTGGTAAAGAAAAAGTTGATGTAAAATTGTTAGTTCCAGTTGGAGTTGAACCACATGATTGGGAACCAACAATAAAAGATGTGCAACAAATGCAAAAATCTGATCTTATCGTGATTAATGGAATTGGATTTGAAAGTTGGGTTGATAAATTAAATGAAATGAATTACCAAGGAGTGGTAGTTGATACAAGTAATGAAATTATTATAAAAAATATGGATGAAGAATCTTTAGTGCATGAAGAACATATTGATGAATCTGGAGATCCTCACATTTGGTTAAATCCAGTTTTTGCAAAAATTCAAGTCCAAAATATTGCGAATGCATTTTCTAATTCAGATCCTGAAAATCAACAATATTTTCAAGAAAATGCTGCAAATTATATAGATGAATTAGATTTACTTGATTCAAAAATTCGTAATGAATTATCGGGTTGTAATCATGACTTTATTACATTTCATCGTGCCTTTTCATATTTTGCAGATGAATATGATCTTACTCAACACACTATAATTTCCTCATCTGCATCACATGCAGAACCCACTGCCAAGACTTTAGAAAATGTAATCAATAAAGCCAAACAGCTCAATCTTAAAATTATTTTTACTGAAGAAATGGCTGATCCTAAAACTTCACAAGTGATTGCAAATGAAATTGGAGGAAAAATACTAGTTTTATCTCCGTTAGAAATTACTGATGATGGAACTTACATTTCTAGAATGACTGAGAATCTAAATCATCTGAAGGAGGCATTATGTTGAAGGTAGTTGAAATTGATCATCTTACAATTGAATATCCTGATGTAAAAGCTATAGATGATGTTAGTTTCACGGTTAACAAAGGTGACTTTTTAGGCATAATTGGCCCTAATGGAGCAGGAAAATCCACACTTTTCGCTTCAATGCTTAGTCTTAATACAAAATACAAAGGTACAATCAAATTTTTTGGTACTGATATTAGAAAATCAAAAAACTATCTTAAAGAAATTGGTTACGTACCACAAAAACCAATCTTTGAGAAAAACTTTCCTGCAACAGTTAATGACGTTGTTAAAATGGGATTACAAAAAGAATCAGATGAAAATAAAATTGATGAAATTCTGCAACAACTTTGGATACATGAGCTAAGTGAAAGAAGAATAGGTGAACTATCTGGTGGACAACAACAACGTGTATTTATTGCAAAAGCTTTAGTTAATAATCCAAAAGTTTTGATTTTAGATGAACCTGTTACAGGTATTGATCAACAAAGTATAGATCTTTTTTATAGTATTTTGAAAGAACTAAACTCCAAACAAAACATTACAATAATTTGGTCTTCACATGATCTAGATGCAGTAAATAAATTAGCAAATCATGTAGCTTGTCTTAATCGAACTCTTTTCTTTCATGGAGAATCTGATGATTTCTTTGAAAACGATGAGCTTGTAAAACAATATTCTGAAGCTTCGATGCAGGAACACATGCATCATCATTAAAAATGACTTTTGAAATTTTTACTTTTAGTTTTATGCACAGAGCAATTATTTCAGGTATTGCAATTGCAATTTTATGTTCAGTAGTAGGTCTTTTCCTAGTCTTAAGGCGCTATTCGTTATTTGGTGATGCTATTGCCCACTCATCATTTGGTGGAATTGCATTAGGTTTGATGGCAGGAATCTATCCACTTTGGACTGCATATGGTGTTTCAATAGTTAGCGCACTAATTATGACACGAATTAAAGATAAATTCAACATATCTGGAGATGCCTCTATAGCAGTTCTTTTATCATCAGGAATTGCTGTAGGTCTCGTAATTATTGGATTATCTGGAGGATTTACTCTTGATATTTTCAGCTTTCTTTTTGGAAGTATCTTACTTGTTAGCGTTAATGATACAATTCTGATTTTATCATTAACAGGAATTATTCTGATTGTAATTCTTTTACTCTATCGCCAACTTCTTTACTCTACATTCAACGAAGAACAAGCCAAGGTTAGCGGTGTTCCAGTTGAAAAAATCAACTATCTTATTGTCTTTATGGCAGGAATTACTGTTGTAACTTCAATACAATTAGTTGGTGTTTTATTAATTTCTGCACTATTTGTAATCCCAAATGTAACTGCAATAATGTATGGAAAGGGCTTCAAACAAACTGTAATAATTTCAATGAGTTTTTCTATATTTTCTGTAGTTGCAGGAATATTAGTCTCATATATTTTTGATATAACACCGGCAGGAACAATTGTATTATTTGCAATTGGGATATTTGCATGTACAATGGGAATAAAGTCTGCTGGATTATTATCTAGATATAATTAATTCATTTAATCTTCTTTTATCTTTTAGACTTTTGACAAAAAATAATGATGTTGCAATTATGCCCATTGCAATTAATGGTGATACAATCTCAGTATATTTTAGTTGAAAATTATCCGCATCTGGTATTTGAGATGTTGTTATGGGAATCTCTGTAGTCTTTATCATTGCTAATTTGTTTCCTTGTTGTTCAACAAACCAAACATTACCTTTGTTGTCAGATGTTGAAAATTGTGCAAATGATGTTGCAGTTGGAATTGGAATCTCAACCAAATTTTTGTTATACGGATCATATGCAGCAATCTTGTCAATAGCATGTTGTGAAATCCAAATATTTCCATATCTGTCAAATGACATTCCATACGGTAGCGCCTCTTTATCTGGCACTGAAACTCTCTCAAATGTTTCAAGAATTGGATTGAATTTGGTAATCGCTATACCTGTATGTTCTGCAATCCACAAGTTTCCTTCATCATCAAAAACTAGAGCCTCTGGTGATGCAAGAGGCTTTTCAGGCATAAATTCTGAAATATCATTATTTTTTGGATTGATAAATCCTATTTTGCCAGATGCTGATTCAGTAAACCAAATTTTTCCTTCATTATCTATTGTCAAAGCAAATGGTAGTGATCCTCTTGCAGGCATCTTAATTTCTTCAAATGTATCAAACTCTGGTTGATATTTCAAAATTATATCTTTGTTAATAATTGCAATCCAAATGTTTCCATCAAAATCTGCTTGGATGAAAGTAGATATGTTATCATCAATCACCGGATCTATTTTTGGTAAAGTTTTTGTGGTAATTTGTTGATTACTTGGATCAAAATACCCAATCTGATTTCTTGGTGTATCAGTAAACCAAATTTTTCCTTGATTATCTTGTGTAAGAAATATGGTGGTTAATCCATCAAATGAGTATGAGGTAAATTCTTTTGTATCAAGTGAAAATTTCCATAATCTTGGAGAAGATGGATCACTTATCCAAATTGAATTTTTTCCATCATACAAAGGGTAAAGAGGTTTTGCAGATTCAGGTAATTCATATTCTATAATTTCTGTTTTAAGATCTGTTAATCTTGGCTTAACTAGTAAATTCATAAAAATTGATTCATTTGCATTCTGATTTCTCTGAGTTTCTATTTCTACTTGCCACTTGCCTGAAAATCCAAATGTAAGTTCTCCTTGAAATTCAATTGGCTTACCTTCTTCTTGTTTGATAATCTTCATTGAAATTTCTATTGGAGAAATATTTCTCTGAGGGTTGGAGACCTTTACTTTGATTTGATCTGAATCATGCAATGATTTGTTTTCAAAATCACTAACCTTGACTAGAATTGTATTTGTACCGCTAGAAAATGGTGTTATTTTAATATCAAATTTTGTATTTTCTGAAAATTCAACTGTACGAAAATCATGTGAAACTTTTTGAGCATCAACCTCTTTAATTTCTCCAGCAGGTAATGTCCCATTAGCAAGTAGTGCAACAACTCCTAAAAGAGCAACTCCTAATACTACATCAAATTTCAATGATTTTTTTAGTTTCTTGTATACTGCAATAGAACCTGAAAGTGCATCTCGTTCAGCCTTTTTTTGAATCTTAAACTGGAAATACCCTCCCAATCCAACCATAATTGCTGCAATTGAAATTTTCACAAAAATTAATTGCCCATACACTGATTCTGTTATCAAATCTACATCACTTTCTAAAAACCACAGCAGTGTTGGTCCAGTGATTATTACAACTCCTACTGCAACGATAAACATAATTGAAAATCTTGGAATTAAAACAAGTGTCATTTTCTCTCGTTTTGTTTCCTCTAATTGTGAAAATGTAGGTAACAACGTAAATACAAAATAAACTATGCCTCCAATCCAAACTGCAGCCACAAAATTATGAATATAATCTAGAATAACTGCAGGTGTTTCTCCACTGGCTGCACCATGTCCAATCAAACTTGAAGTTCCAATTAATCCAAGCGTAGCTGCAAGCATCGGAATTTTATTTTTTATAGACAGATTCTTTTTTCTATCCATTCCAAACCATAAACCAAGAAGAATAACTGTTATTATCATTCTAATTAACCACATATTTCCAAAACTCGTTTTGATTACTTCAAAAACTGAAGTTTCTAATCTTATAGTTTGTACAGCTAACATCAAAATATTTGATACAAAAATCAATACCAGTCCAATGCCTGTAATTGTCATGAATTTTCCATGATGAAAATATTCCACTTTATCTAATTCCTTTCTGATTAACTGTTTACTTTGAGTTCCCCAGATTATTATTGAGGCAATTACACCTCCTAAAACAATTGTTTGACCAACAAGTCCTGGAAATCTTGATCCTGCTTCAGGCAAAAATACAAATTCACTTGTTGATAATTGCTGTTTAGGAACTATTACATCTCCAACTCCAAAATTAAATGCTCCAGGTACAAGATGTCCATCAATTTTTGAGAGAACACTACTTGTTACTGTATAGATTCCACTCTCTAATGGAGGAGTAGTAACAACTAGAGATTTTTCATCTTCAAAATATTTTGTATCTTTGTTATCGATCTGATCTCCGTTATTATCAAATACTTTGAGAGAACTAAAATCAAGTTCAACTGGTTCTGAAAAATAAACTATGACCTGCGTTATTCCCTCAACTGCATTTGATGCTGAATTTGGACTAGTTTCCATAGTAAATGGATGAGCTGCAGCATATGGAACAGATATTGATAAAATTAATAGTGAAATAATTAGAAATTTACTCATTTACTTTTCAGGCTACGTTTGACAATTTAAACAGTTTTCATTTAATTTGAAGTTTGTACCAATTCACGTAAAGATAATAACATGTCACAATAAAATAACAGTCATGAAAGTTTTTACTTTGGGATTAATTGGATTGTTATTTTCTATTGGATTTGTATCCCAATCTTTTGCTCATACAACAGTTGAGGTAGAACCTTACAAAATTGAAGTAGGTTGGGGACTAGAACCTCCAGTTGTAAGTATAAGAAATGATTTTGTTTTTAAAATAACTGAATCTGGAGATACTCCTGATTCGTACAAAGGAGTTACAAATGCATTCAAAAATGTAGAAGTTACTGCCTTATTTGGTGGCATTTCTAAAAAAATTGATATCAACTCAGATCCAAAAATAGGATATTATTTTTCACCTGTAATCCCAACAAAAACTGGAACCTATATCATGGATTTGAAAGGAGAAATTAATGGAGTTCCAATTGATGTACAAATTCCAGTTGAAGATGTAGAAAGTACTGCAGTTTTGGACTTTCCTCAAACTAGTGGATCCTCATCAGATCAAGATGTAACTGCACTCAAAAATGCAATTTCATCACTACAAAGAGAAGTTTCCTCTATGAAAGATGGTTCAGAAAATATTAACGGTGGCACAGCATATGACTTTGCAATCTTTGGATTATCTATTGCAACAGCTGCAATAATCTTGGCAATAGTTAGTTTAATAAAAAGAAAATAGAAAAAAGTTAATTCCTAAAATCTTGGAATTACTTTAGATTTTGCAGTAACGGCAACAATGCTTATGATTGAAACGGCTAGTATCATCATTGCAATTGTTCCAAATTCTGGAACAATGTTTGAGAATACTACTTGTTCACCGATAGGTCCTGTTTTTGGATCATCTACTCCATAACCTTGGAAGGTAATGGTGATCTCTACTGGATCTGATGAACTAAGTGGTGCTGTTTCATGCATACCTTCTCCCTCATGGGCATGTGCAGCAATATCGTTTAGTACTTCTGCACCGTTTTGTGTTACCATGACGTCATAGTTCGCATGTTCTGAATCTTCAAAGTCAACTGAGATTTCCATTTTTTCACCTGAAGTTGGTGCGGAAGTCATAATTGAAACTGTTGTGCCATCAGATAACATTCCAGTTGCAGTTGCATCTTCTGTATGTTCTTCAACTGCATCGGCTGCTCCTGCTTCTTGTACTACAATTAATCCTGTCATCCATGGATGAACCATACAGAAGTATGGAACTTCACCTACAGTTGTTGGTATCCATTTATCGTATAACTGTCCAGCCATTACTAGACCGGAATCAAATACTTCACCTGGTGTTTCATCTGTTACAGCACCTGCTGTGAATGTGTGTGCAGCAGTATCTGTGTTAGAAAATATTACTTTTCCACCAACATCTACTGTTGCTTTCATTGGACTAAAACATCCTTCTGCAGTCTCTTCACATCCTGGTACACCAGATCCTGATGCAGCACTAATTGTAACTTCGCTATGATCTGCAAATGCAGCTGGTGTTGTTGCAACTAATCCTGCTACAATGGCAAATAATACGAAGAAATAGCTTATAGTCTTCATTGACTCAGGTACTTATTGGCATAAATAAAAACCTGACTGGAAATTCCAATCGTGAACTTATTTTCTTTTAAACTGGTGTATTTTTAGAATTCCAAATATAGGAATCCCAACATACATTCCAATATTTAGTAAAACTATAGAGATTCCGTAACCTAACATTTCTTGCTCTGAATCAATATTAACATGATTTAGTATGGATAGGGATGTCAGCATTGGCGTTAGTGTTATTTTAACAATTTCTTTGAAAATTGGCTGTTCTCTTTCA
>JANPCQ010000071.1:0-1952 GCA_031431055.1 Nitrosarchaeum sp. | reverse complement strand
CCATGGTTCTGAAATCCTAAAGACATAATCTTTTGCAGGATCATAGATGAATTGTGTTGCACCAGGTATTGAGATCATAGGACCAAATAGTATAGAAAATTCTCTTGCTTGTCCAGGTTTTAAAGTGAGAGTGCCACTGGTAAAGTCATTTGCAGAGTACTTGAATGCCTTTTCCCCATTCCAAACATCATAGTTGCAAATAGCTGGCCCAGTACACATTAAAGTTACAATATCACTGGAACCTGTATTTTTTGCTAACATATTGATGGTTAATAGTGCTTGTCCAGATGGAGTCACCTTATAGTCAGGACCTGGAAAATAAAATGTCACATCCCCAACAACATACTTGACAGAATTTTGTTGATGTCCATATTCAGTGATTTTTAATTTTATATCTCTTTCACAGTTGAGTCTTGGATATGCTTTTACGATTTCTGCAACATTTTACATTCCAGCAGGTGAAATAAACGGATATTTGACAGAACTTGAACAAAGACAAAATCCAATGGTAGATACATGGGATAGCCGCGTCAGTGGCATAGGTTTGTCCCCATAATTTTTTTATTTTTTTTATTTTTTTTTCATTTTAACACCATTTTGGACCCTATGCCTATTTTCGAAGGAAAAGCGCAAAATCTCATACCCTGACTATATTCCCCCGCGCCATTGAAAAATTAAATTTAATAGACCGGTTTTAGTTGTAAATGCAATGGGACGTAGAAAAACTCAAAAAATTATACGCTCTGGTCCAAAAAATGCAACAACTGGAATGTGTCCATTATGTAAGACAATCGGTAAGGTTTTCCTTCTTGGTCCACCTGGTCAAGAGAGAGGAAAATGTGAGAAATGTCGCCAGGAATTTGAATTATAGTTCCAAAAAACTAACTAGCCCATCAAAATAATTACCCATAACTTTTTAAGACAAATTTTTTATGATAGATAATTATGAGTTCAGAAGCTGAAACAATCTATGAAAGAGTAGCAAAACTTGAAGATGAAATTGCATTACTTAGAAGCGAAGTTGATATTCTTAAAAGAGCACTACGAAACAAGATTGCCCGACACGAGATATCGATGATCAAAAAAGGACAAGATATCAGTTCTATTATTGATTAATTTTTTGTCTTTATACTTCTTATTAATTCTAAAATAAAATCAACATCTTCTGCATTTGGGTTGATCTCTAAATATTTATTCAAATACTCCAATGCGACATCTGAGTTTAATATCCTCTCTTCTAGTATTCCTTTATCCCTTATGTCCTCTGGCGAATTAGGTTCTATAGATAAAACCATATCTGTACATCTTAATGCTTTATCATAAACAAAAGACTGAACATAGGAATTTTTTAAATTTCTAGCTAATCTAACAAGAATTTGCTCATGTCCTATATCATCAAGAAACTCTGGTTTAAATTCTAACTCCCCTCCAAAATTCTCATCTAAAATTTCTTGCAGATCATCTACATCTAATAACATTCCATCATTGAATGGGTCTAAAATCATTTCTTCATTATATTTTACCAATATGTGACTTGGGAATCCAATTATCTTAAGATCTAATCCTACAAATTTTGCAATTTCAACATATAGTATAGAAATTGTTATTGGCAGTCCTGATTTTTTGTCAATTACTTCATTTAAAAAATTATTTTTTGGATTATAGTAATCATCATTATCTCCATTAAAACCTAAATTTTGAAAAAGATGCTCGTTTAAAACTGAAATTAGATATGTAGGATTTTTTATATCGTTGATTGATTCTTTCAATGATTTTCCAATAATGGCAATTTTCTGAATATATTCTTCAACATCTAGATCAGGATATTCTAGAATTTGAGCAAATTTGAGACATTTCTCAACTAGATTGAAGTTTGGATTTTTCACAAATGAAAGCCATTCTGCAACTAGGGGATCAAATTTTTCTTGCAATTGTTATTGTTTTATCCTATT
>JANPCQ010000070.1:0-1688 GCA_031431055.1 Nitrosarchaeum sp. | reverse complement strand
CAATTAGATTGTGTGATAATGCATCCCATACTGCAGCATTGTCTTGTACAGTTCTAATTGGAGGCATGACTTTGGCAAGATATCCTTTCTGATTTTCATATGATAGTGTAAGATAGTGAGGACATGTTTCAACAAAAATTTTGGTTCCAAGTTTTCGCTCTTCTGTAATTTGCTGTAATGCTTTTTGAGAACCAATATGAACAAAGTAAATTGTACAGTTGTAGTCTCTTCCAAATTTGCAAACTGTCTTGATTGCTTTTGCTTCAAATTCAGGAGATCTGCTTTCAGACCACGCAGGAAGACCATCACGTTTTTTCTCTTTAGCAGTCTTTATTCCGCACGCACAAGACTCGTAGTCTTCTGCGTGAACTAATACGGGACATCCAAGTGATGCTGCAGTCTTTACAATCTCTTCTACTAGTTTATCATTTACATCAACTATTTCTTCAGATAGTTTAGAAGAGTACGGAGACATGTCCATGTACACATGGCCTACATCACCACCAAGATTCATGTAAATTTTAAATGAAGTGATTCCTTTTTCAATACAGTAAGGCATTTCACTAATTTGTTTAGGAGTGAAAATAGATGCATGAATTGTATAATCTATGTAATGATTTTTAGATGCAGCATCTAGTTGATCTGGCAGTGAAGTTTTAAACGAACTTCCAAGTCGTAGCATTCTCATCATGGTTGTTATTCCGCCAATAGCTGCTGCATGTGATTCAGTTTTTGCAGCTTGATCAATTGGAGAATAAACTCCATAGTGAACGTGAGTGTCTATTGGTCCAGGTATCGAGATTAGGCCATTTCCATTTATTTTGTTATCACATGCAGGAATATCATTTGTAAAACCAACAATTTTTCCCTCATCAATTATGATGTTTTTGTCAAGCATTCCTTGAGGCAAAATTATGTGCGAATTTGTGATCACGGTGTCATACGTCATCAGAAATTTTTGATATCTTGCAGTCTATTATGCGTTGAGGATATCATGTAAGAAAATCATGCTGTAAAAACTCTCAGTAGACTTAACTAGTTTGAAAATTATAATTTTTTTATGAAAGTTTTACTTGTAATATGTATGGTTATTTTTATTGGACTTCCACAGATATTTGCAGAGCACACCAATGACCAATCATTACCTCAGGTTCTTGATGAAAATTATTTAGTCGAACAATTTATGGCAGAAGGTATTCCAAATAGCCCAACTACTATGACCTTTCTTGGAGATGACATTTTGGTATTGCAAAGATATGACGGAATAGTTAGACTGGTAAGAGACGGAGTTTTGCAGCCAGAGCCTGTTTTGGATGTGTCTGTTGCAAAAGATGGAGAAAGAGGAATGCTTGGAATTACATCTGATGGCTCCAAAGTGTATGTATATTTTACAGCAGCTGATTCTGATGCAGGAGAGGCAATTGAAAATAGAATTTATCGATATGATTGGGATGGTAAAAAGCTAGTAAATCCAGTATTGCTCAAGACATTACCTAGTGATAATTATTATCACAATGGAGGTGCAATGACTAGCTTTGGTGGACAGACATATGCAGTAATTGGAGATAATGGAAATTATGGTAGATTACAGAATAAAGATGCTGATTGGAAAAACGATACTAGTGTAATTCTCAGAATAGACCCACCGGGAGAATATTATGCAATGGGAATTAGAAACAGCTTTGGAT
>JANPCQ010000069.1:0-2982 GCA_031431055.1 Nitrosarchaeum sp. | reverse complement strand
GATAAAACAAACGAACCTAAAAAATAATTGTTCTCTTTTTTACGCTGAAGTATGTTTAAGAAACTTACCCAAATACCTCAATGATTTATAAGACGATTCTCGATTTTTTTA
Source organism: Nitrosarchaeum sp. (assembly GCA_031431055.1). Classification (GTDB taxonomy): domain Archaea; phylum Thermoproteota; class Nitrososphaeria; order Nitrososphaerales; family Nitrosopumilaceae; genus Nitrosarchaeum. Next base: position 2,871 of record JANPCQ010000069.1, on the reverse strand, counting down.
CTTTATGGCAAAGGTATACGATGTACCATCGGATGCATTGATTAGTAGGTTAGCAGGTATTCTAAAAAATGAAGACATTCCTGCTCCCTCTTGGGTTCCATTTGTAAAAACTGGTGCGCATGCAGATAAACCACCTCAAGATAGAGAATGGTGGCATACAAGATGTGCATCATTAATGAGAAAAATTTACCTTCATGGTCCACTCGGAATTAATGAATTAAGAAAAATTTACGGTGGTGGAAGACCGTCTGGATATGGTGCAGCTCATCATAAAGATGCCAGTGGTGCAATAATTCGTAATGCAGTTCAAGGATTAGAAAAACTTGGATATGTAGAAAAAGTTGAGAAAAAAGGCCGTGTTATTTCAAAACAAGGAATGCAAAAACTAGATAGATTATCAACAGAAATTCTAAATGAACTTATCACTGAAAATCCTCAGCTGAAAGTATACTCTTAGATTTAAAATGAGTTTTCCTGAATCACCTGATCCTCACGATAAACAAAATCATGATCTAACTGCCCAAAAAGAACAAATCCTCAAACAGATACTTTCGCCAGAAGCAAGAATGCGATTAAATAACATCAAAATGGTTAAACCTGAATTATCTGATCTTGTAAAGCAGTATCTTATTGGAATGGCTACACAAGGAAAAATGAATTCACAGATTAACGATGATCAACTCAAACAAATTTTGTTATCTATTCAACAACCAAAACGTGATTTTAAGATAAATCGTATCTGATCTAAGAAAATATAATTAGGGGTAATGCTCAAAATTCTTCATGAAAGCCGTAGTTTATGAAGAATATGCACCAGATGATAATTATGCAAAAATTTTAAAAGTAAAAGATGTACCTGATCCAAAGCCAAAATCTAATGAGGTTGTATTCAAGCTTAAAGCAGCAGCTCTCAACTATAACGATATTTGGGGAATGCGGGGAGTACCTATTGCTATACCATTACCACATATCTCTGGTTCTGATGCAGCAGGAGATGTTGTAGCAGTAGGTGAAGATGTTCAAAACATCAAAGTTGGTGACAGAGTTGTATCTCATTCTAATCTTGCTTGTAGAACATGTGCATTATGTACATCTGGTAGAGAGTTTGATTGTACCAACAGACAAGTTTGGGGATTCCAAACAGGTCCACTTTGGGGTGCATATAGTGAACTAGTACATCTCCCAGAAGTTAATATTTCTAAAATTCCAGAAGGTGTTTCTTATGAAGATGCAGCAGCAGCTTCTATGACAATTCTTACCTCATGGCATATGTTAGTTGGAAGAGCAAAAATTACACCAGGACAAACTGTCCTAATTATGGGTGGCGGTTCAGGAGTTGGAAGCTTTGGAATTCAAATTGCAAAACTCTACAATTGTACTGTTATTGCAACTGCAAGCCCAGACAAATTAGCCAAGTGTAAAGAATTAGGTGCAGACTACGTAGTTGATCATAGGAAAGAAGATTGGTCAAAAGAAGTTTTTAAAATCACAAAAGAAATTGCTGCAAAGACCGGAAGAAGACCCGGAATAGACTTAACATTTGATCATATCGGTGAAACTCATTTCAATCAGCAACTTTCATTGTTAAACTATGGTGGAACTTTAGTTACATGTGGTGCAACTACCGGATATTTCCCAAAAATAGACATCCGCCATATTTTCTTTAAAGGGATTAATGTTCTAGGTTCTACTCAAGGAACAAAAGCAGAAATGGATGAAGGACTTGCATGGATGGCAAAAGGTAAAATCAAAGCTCAAATAGATTCTGTATACCCATTTTCAAAAGCAGCAGAGGCTCATACAAAAATGCTGAAAGGAAATTTCTTTGGTAAAATTATACTTAAACCGGATTAATATATGATGAAAAAACATTTTATGATTATTGCTGGTGATTAGAATTGGAACTTGTAGATCTTTTTCAATCTACTATCCTGACACCGCTTGTTTTGTTTTTTATTCTTGGAATTATCGCTGTACGCGTCAAATCTGATTTGAAAATCCCAGATCAAATTATAACCATCATTTCAATATACCTTCTTGCTGCAATTGGGCTACATGGCGGCATAGAAATGAGAAAAGTTGGATTAGAAAGTATGATTATTCCACTTGGCGTTGCAGTTGGAATGGCAATTTTGTTTGTTCTTTTCCAATTCCAGATTTTACGAAGATTGGGAAAACTAAGTATTTTTGATTCTGCTGCAATAGCTGGTACTTATGGTTCAGTAAGTGTTGGAACTTTCTCTGTCGGTCTATCCTTTCTAAGAACTCAAGGAATTGAATCTGAAGGCTTTTTGGCTGCAATTTTAGCTGTTTTAGAACCAACTGGTCTGATTACCGGTTTGATATTGGCAAATGTTGCTTCAGCAAAAGTAAAAAAACTAAAAAATTCTCAATCATATTCTAAACCAGACCTGGAAAATAACTATAAAGAAAAATTGACAGGACTGATTACTCAGCCCGCAGAGAATTCAAAGCTAAGTGTCATAATAAAAGAAACAGTTACAGGACAGGCAATCCTAATACTACTCAGTACCATTGTTATTGGATTTTTAATTGGTTATGATTGTTTTAAAAAAATAATATTTGTTTATGTGGATGCATTTTTCGGAGTTTTATCGATTTATCTTTTACAAATGGGAATTATTGCAGCTCAAAGATTAGATGCGATTAAAAAAAATGGTATGTTTTTATTATTATTTGCAATCCTGATGCCACTATTATGTGGAAGTTTAGGCGTATTTGTAGCTACAAACATAGGTCTTAGTATTGGTGGCTCTCTTTTGTTTGGTTTGTTGCTTGCAAGTGCATCCTATATCGCAGCACCTGCAGTTTTAAGAACTGCGTTGCCTCAAGCAAATCCCAGTCTTTATC
>JANPCQ010000068.1:0-4173 GCA_031431055.1 Nitrosarchaeum sp. | reverse complement strand
ATACTACTCATCAAAATAATACTAATGAATTAATGGTAAAATTTGCAAAATCCAATAAAAACATCGTTCGGCTAAAAGGTGGTGATCCAATAATCTTTGGTAGAGGTGGGGAGGAAGCTGAATATCTTAAAGAAAATAACGTAAAATATGAGATAGTTCCAGGAATTACATCTGGAATTGGGTCTGCAACTTATGCTGGAATTCCACTAACTCATAGAAAGTATGCATCATCAGTTGTATTTGTTACAGGTCATGAGGATCCTGAAAAGAAAAATGAATCAGTCAAATGGAAACGTCTTGCAAAATCTGTTGATACTATTGTAATTATGATGGGGCTTTCAAGAATTGATGTTATTTGTAAGCAGCTTGTTGCAGGTGGATTGGATAAACAAACACCAGTAGCTGTAATTCAAAATGGCACCACTCCACAACAAAAAATGATTATCGGAACAGTATCTAATATTGCAAAACTTGTAAAGATAAATAAAATCAAACCTCCTACTAATATCATAATAGGTAAAGTCGTAGATCTGTCTAATGTTATAGGATGGAGAAAAAATGCTTAAAGGAAAAACTATAGCCATAACTCGTTCAAAAGATGATTCTTCTGAATTCATAGATTTAGTAATAAAAGATAACGCAAGACCGATTTCTCTGCCTACTATTGAGCTAGTTAGCAAGGGAGAAAAAATTGTAGATGAGTTTTTGGATTCAGTAAAACAATATGATCCTGATTATTCTATATTTATGAGCTCAAAGGCCGTGACTCTTCTTTTTGATACTGCAAAAAAAATTTCTAAATTTGAAAAATTACAACTTGCAGTGGCAAATACTATTGTTATGGCAGTAGGTCCAAAAACAAAAACCGCACTAGAAAACGAGGGAATTAAAGTCGCATGCATGCCAAATATCTATTCCTCAGTTGGTGTTGGAGAGTTATTTACAAAATTACATGCTGTCGGAAAAAAAGTAATTGTACCTAGAAGTGGGGCATCTACCCCATTTTTGAAAGAACTATTAGAGAAAATAGGTATTGATGTAAAAGAAATTCATCTCTATGATGTCTGTGCCTTTAGAGATACTTCTCAGTGGAATGAATTTAGGGAATTGTTTTCACAAAATAAAGTCGATGGAATTGTATTTACAAGCGCTTCTTCAGTTCGAGCATTTTTTGAAATAATGTCTAAAGATTATGATGAAAATTCATTGTTAAGTAATTTAGAAAAATTGTCAGTTGTTGCTATCGGCCCCTTTACCTCTGACGAATTAAAAAAATTCAACATAAAAAACACCATTGCTCAAGTTCATACTGTACTTGGTGCCTTTGATACTATCAAGAGCATCTTTTCAGTTGCATAGTCTTTCTGAACTATTTTCTGGCTTGTTTTTAGTTCGCTCTGATCTTTGTTTTTATGATGGAGTAGATCGAAAAAAGAGCAATCGATCATATGAAACGAAAAGAATAGTCTATCTAAATACAAAATCATGCCAGATATTGCAAGCCAGCATACAAGTTATCTGTATAGTTAATATATCTCAAATATTTTATGTCTAATCAGTGAATTCATACATTATCTTACTTTCATTAGTTTTTAGTCTGTTTTTAGTCAGTACTGCCTCTTACTCTTTTGCTGAGAGCAACTCTATTGAAGTAATTGAAAATAGACTTGTCACACTAGTCGGTCAGGGAGTTGACGCTGATGATGATGCTCTCGTATTTGAATGGGTACAAATCGACGGTGAACCTGTGGCTTTATCATCGTATAATGTGGCTGAACCACAATTTATGGCTCCAGATGTAGTAAATGGCCAAATTAAAGTTCTAACATTTACCCTTACTGTAACTGACCCATCAGGTGCAAGTAGTTCTGATACAGTTGAAGTCGTTGTAAACCCTGTTAATCACATTCCAATGGTTAGCGCAGGAAAAGATCAAGTGACTTTTAAAACTGTTAATGTAGTTACTTTGGTTAGTAGTGCTTTAGACTCTGATGGTGATTCATTGACTTATAGTTGGACACAAGTAGGAGGTCAACCACTAGACTTGTCTGCCACACATGGAAAATATCTTACAATTCTTCCAACACATATTGATTTTTCTCAAACTATTCCCCTAACTTTCCAACTAACTGTTGATGATGGATTTGGCGGCTCTGCAAGTGATACTGTCAATGTTTATCCTATTACTGGTCTTCTTTCAAATAGATTAATTTCAATTGCAGCTGGTCCAATGCAAATTGTCCAAGAAGGACAAACAGTTACACTTAGTGCAACTGGACAAACTGCAAACGGACAACCGATAAGCTACTCTTGGGTTCAACTAATTGGCACCGGAGTACAATTAAACTCATACACTGGTCCATCTGTCCAATTTACAGCTCCTGAACTTCCTAATGATGTTGATATGATTTTGTCATTCCTAGTAACCGGATATTCTCCTGGAAATGGTTGGGCAAATGCTCTAGCATTAGTTAAAGTCATTCCTTCAAACGGATCTCCTATAGCTGATGCAGGTCCAGATCAAAGTGTATCTGAAAATGCTCTAGTCAAATTAATTGGAACTGGTACTGATCCTGAGAATGATAAACTACGATATTCTTGGACACAAAAATCTGGAATGAATATTGATCTCTATGAACAAGCTACATTCTCTGTCTATTTCTTTACTCCTAGTATTAGCACTAACTCTGAAACACTAGTTTTTGAACTAACCGTTACTGATTCCCAAGGCAACTCTGACAAAGATGATGTTGCTGTAACAATTAACACTGTTAACTTACCACCAAGAGCATCTGCTGGTCCAGATAGAAAGGTAATTGGAGGATCTAATGTATCTGTCACTGGTTTAGGTACTGATCCTGAGAATGGTCCAATAACATATTCTTGGAAACAGATTGCAGGTGAAACTGTCTCATTTGATACAACTAAGCCATCATTTTCATTTAAAGCACCATCTGTAGTTTCTGGTGAAATTAAACGAATGGTATTCCAACTAACTGTAACAGACTCTGAAGATCAACGTGGTTCTGATCAATTAATTCTCTTGGTAGTTCCAGCAAATAGTGCACCTATTGTAGATGCAGGTGTTGATCAGACTGCTAATGAAAATACTGTCTTGAATTTGTTATGCTCTGCAAGTGATTCTGACGGAGATATAATTAATTTCTCATGGTCTTCATCTAACAGTGAAGTTGTAATTGGTGATAGTTCATCTGCAAGTACCACTGTACAAACCCCTATTGTCATTGAAGATGAAGCAATTACTATGACCTGTAGTGCCACTGACGGTCAATTATCATCTTCTGATAGCATGAAGATTAATGTTGTAAACATATTGAATCTACCTATCGTGGCAGATTCTGGTGTTGATCAAATTGTAAATGAACATGTCAAAGTTTCATTGGATGGTAGCATGAGCAATGATCCTGAAGGTCAGGACCTTTCATACATGTGGACACAAATTTCTGGTGAACCTGTGGTATTATCATCTGCATCTTCAGTAACTCCATCATTTACATCTCCAACTGTAGCTAATGGTGAAATCAAAGTCCTAGTCTTTGAACTAAAAGTATTTGACGATAATGGAAGAGAAGGTGTTGACACTGTAACAATTACAGTTGATCCAGTAAACGCACCACCACAAGCAACTGCATCTGCAAAACAATCTTAATTTTAAATTCCTCTCAAATCTATTAGATCATTTATGATGTGTGAATTTATGTATATTTTAGAAAGATAACATCATATGAAATTCAATAAAATAATCTAGGTGGAAAAAACAATGGATGACCTTCAGGAATAAATTGAATCATTAACTATAGAACTAGAATTAAACTCAAAAATGGTTCAAGTCTCTAAGGATTAGAACCACAAAAAATTACATGAAAACCATGCCTGAGTGTACTATAAAATGACATGATCTATGAAATTACACAGTTTTTTTTCACTATGGTTTTATTATCTAGAATTTGTTTCCTATAATCATGCATGCAGAAAAATTTGATGAGGAAGGATTACTGAAAGATATTGAACTTTCTGAGTTAGCATTAAAAATTTCTAAACTTACCTTTGGTTGGAATAATCATTCAGATCCTGTAACAGAAGCACACACATTTTTGGATCGTGTTAGGAAACTTTCTATAGAAATTTCAGAATATGAACAAAGAATAGGTC
>JANPCQ010000067.1:0-11684 GCA_031431055.1 Nitrosarchaeum sp. | reverse complement strand
CTTTGCGATTTTTTCAAAAATAGTTTTAGACAATTATAGTTTAGAAAGTACCCCAGCGAGGGTATAAATCGTGCTCTAGATCAAATTGGTCCAAGCATTTTCCAACACCGTGATTTACAATATCATCAATAGTTTTTGGTTTTGTGTAAAATTCTGTAACAGGTGGTAAAATTACAACACCCAATCTAGACAGCTTGAGCATATTTTCAAGATGTATTGCAGAAAGCGGAGTTTCTCTGACCATTAAAATTAGTGTTCTAGATTCCTTAATTGTAACACCCGCTGCTCTTGCTACAAGAGTATCATCGTAACCATTTGCAATTGCAGATAGTGTTTTCATACTACATGGTGCAACTATCATACCATCTACTTTATGAGTTCCACTAGAAACACTAGATGCCATATTTTTTTCATCAGAGGTGTTTGTTGCAAGAGACTTTACATAATCAAGTTGAAATTCTGTCTCCATAGAAATGCACTTGATAGCCCACTCAGACATTATCAAATGAGTCTCAACCCCTAATTTCTTGAGAACCTCTAACAAACGAATTCCATAGATAACGCCAGTGCTGCCAGTAATACCAACTATTAATTTCATTATGAATTATCTAAAACATCATTGGTATTTTATCTATTAGATATCAAGTAGTAATTGCAGACTAGATATTTTGGACCGTATCATCGTGTGCATCTAATTTGTGTTGTTCCTTTCTTCTTTTGAGCCATAAAGAAATTCCACATACAGCCATTGCAGATAGCAAAATTACTCCAGCCATCTGTAATTCAAGAGAATACATCATACAATTACCTACAAGTCTTTTTAGAAAAATCTTGTGATCAGAGAATCGAGCCAAACAATTGAAAATTAGCTATATTAGTTCCTGTGTTATAGCCAATATATGATTAATAATTCTGAGATTAAAAAAATTGTGAGCAGTTATTCTGATGTAAGAATAGGAGTCATGGGGAGTCATTCTGCATTAGAAATTATGGACGGAGCAAAAGATGAAAATTTTCAGACTGTTGTTTATTGTCAAAAAGGTAGAGAAGAGCCTTATAGAAGATTTAGTAGAATAGCAGACGAAATCGTAGTTTTAAATAAATTCAAAGACATGGCATCGCCTAAAATTCAAAAAACTTTGAGAGATACAAACACCATAGTGATTCCACATAGATCACTGACTGTATATCTTGGATACAAAACTATTGAAAATTCATTCAAGGTGCCAATATTTGGAAATAGAAAATTGTTCCAGGCAGAAGAAAGAACAGTCAAAAGAAACCAGTATTATTTATTAGCAAAAGCAAAAATAAAATTTCCAAAATTATTCAAAGACCCAAAAAGCATCAATAAACCATGTATTGTTAAAGTTCAAGAAATGAAAAGGCCATTAGAACGTGCTTTCTTTACTGTATCATCATACAAAGACTATAAAGAAAAATCAGAAGCAAAGATAAAACAAGGATTAATCTCTAGAAAAGATTTAGAAAAATCAAGTATAGAAGAACTAGCAATTGGAACATACATGAATTTTAATTTCTTTCATACACCAATATCAAAACAAGTTGATTTCATAGGAATAGAGAGAAGACTTCAAACCAATGTGCATGACTATAATGCGCTTCCTGCAAAACAGCAATTAGACATAGATATTGATGTACAAAATATCGAAGTTGGTCACACCCCAGCAAGTATTCGAGAGTCACTACTTGAAAAAGTAATCAAGATGGGAGACAAATTTGTAGCTGCTGTCAAAAAAGAATATGCCCCAGGAATCATAGGACCATTTTCACTACAAAGTGTAATTACAAAAGATTTGGAATTTGTAGTGTATGATGTGTCACTTCGCGTTCCAGGTAATCCAATTGTAGCAACTACCAGCCCATACACAAAATATCAATATGGCAAAACCTTTGGAGTAGGCAGAAGAATAGCAATGGAAATAAGACGTGCCCAAGAAGAAGACCGTCTAGATGAAATAGTAACGTAGAATTTTATTTAATAATAAATGCCAAAGACATATTTCATGGATAATGCAAACAATATTTGTTAATTGGCTAGATTAGGAAATATATAGAATACCTAACGTTTTGGTTCAAATAATTAAAAGAACGGTTTTTGTTTGAAACAAAATGCTGGATGCCAGTTAACATTAAAATACAAACTCTTTTTTGTCAGACGTTCATAAAATACACAAATGCCAAGAACAATTTACATCCGTGAAATAATCACAATACTAAAAGAACCAAAATTATGCCCCACATGCCAAAAAGATGACAGATTAGAAAAAAACGTTGTTTTTGAAAGAAGATCTGATGGTCAGACAATACTTTGCACACGTTGTGAAGCATTAACCGTAGTTACAAACCACAATCTTAGAGAAGTTGAATTGTCAGCTGCAAAAGACTATCAGGTTATGTTAAAAGAACCGCATCTAATACGAAAAGTAACATATTAGATTTCAGATACAAAAAAGTATCATAATCAAGAAAGCAATTCTTTAATGATATAATTTCGGACATATGCAAATTCCCATTCCTTCAAATCGACATTCTTACATTCTTCTTTAATGATTAATCCAGCAAGTCCTTTACTCCAAATGTGTCTGTTTACATCATATACCTCTAAAATTTTACCATGTTTTGTGATTTTGATACTGCCATGACATCTTTTGATAACTTTGGCAGCGACATTCCTATACAAAACATCAAGGTTAGCCATGAAGAATTATTAGTTTTCAGGATATGAAAAATGTTATGATTTGTTAAGCAAATATCGGTTATAATACCCATATATCTTAGAATGTAGAAAAACAAATGCTGATGATTAATAGAAAAGCTATATCTGATTGCTGATGAGTTTGCCGAATTATGAAGCATTTATCAATATATATTTTAGAATTCCAAACAGAGAATTAGAGAATAAACATCTACATATTGGAAAAGAAATAATATTGTTATGGAAGATACCACAGATATTGTATTAGGCGCAAAAAAATTTGCCCAGGAAAAACACAAAAATCAAAAAAGAAAGGACGGAGTAACTCCATATTCTGATCATTTAGAGGGAGTTGTAAACAGACTCAAAAACTTGGGAGTTACAGATAAAGAGGTATTATGTGCAGCGTGGCTTCATGACATCATAGAGAATACCGATGTTACTTTTGATCAGATCAATGAAAGATTCGGAAGAGAAGTTGCAGTAATTGTTTTATCATTAACAAAAGATCAAAACATTCCAAAAAAAGACAGAGAAATGCAATACATTAACCAGTTAAAAGATGCACCACTACAAACAAAAATTATAAAATTATGTGACATATCTGCAAATCTAAAAGATTTGGCAAATGCACCAATCTCAAAAACTCAGAAAAACAAACAAATCAAAAAGATTTTGCACTATCTCAGAATAATTAAAAATGACATATCTGAAAATAAATCAAAGTATCCAAAAATTCAAGAAATTATTGATGGAATAAATACAATAGGTATTAAATTTAAGCAAAACCCAATTTTAATTTAGAATACGGAAATCATGTAATAGTGTCTATAACAGTCATTGAGACTGATTCAAGAATCTATTCATAATACCATTTCAGGCTTCCATGTGTTCTTTAAGGAGATTTTTTCTAACTAGAATTGGAATATTATACAACGTCCCCAAAGCCATAGCGTCAGATGCACGATAATTTCGTAATACCATATCTTTTTTTCCAGTGAAATACAAATTAGCACGCAATACTTCGCCACTTTCATAAATTTTGACCTTAACCAAAACCAATTCGTTCTCTTCACATATTTCTTCCATCATTTTGTAAATTGAGGGTGCTGAATCACCTGCACTTTCAACAAAGCTGGATATGTGTCTAGCAACTTCGCCAGAAAACGCCCTCATGTGAAATTCTTTGCCATCATCTCCTTTTAGAACCAACATTCCTTCAACTGCATAGGGATCTACAAACCCAACATAATCAATTTTGACTGATTCATAATCAGGCTCTTGTGCTTGATCAATTTCCATTATATCTACGCATAATGTTTCAATTCAGTGCTTATAAAGATACTAAAGTAATTGATTGAATTTGTGTTAATTTTTTATAACGAACTGAACAAATGTGCAACCCCAAATTATTTAATGTCAATAATGAAGTAAAGCTTGATGTCATTAAATTCTGAACGTTCGATATCGTATGTTCTTACAAAACATGTCTCATCATACATGAGTAAAGATTTTCTGTTATTAAATCAAAATACACTAGTTAGGGAAGCAGCTAGAATGCTTCAAGATTCTGAAAGAGACGACATCATTGTAATTGATGACAGTCACTTACCAATTGGAATTGTTACAGATGAAGATATCATAAATAAAATGAGTGAGATCATAACATATGCAGAATCAGCATCTTTGAAAGATATCATGTCTACACCGTTAATTACAATTAGAGAAAAAACAACACTGCAGGAAGCGCTTCATACAATGAGGGATAGTAAAATTAGAAAACTACCAGTTGTAACTAAAAAAAATGAAGTCATTGGAATAATTTTTCAAGGAACTATTGCAAATGTGATAAGAGATGCTACAGCTACTGCACCTCATCTATTTAGTCCTCCTGTAAAAGCAATTTTAGGAAATCTTGGATTCGTATTACAGTTTGCAGGAGTTTTGTTACTTGTTCCTGCAGTATTATCAACAATATTAGGAGATACTGTAACGGCTGCAGGGATTTATCTTACCACAGTACTTTTACTTGTAACAGGATTTTTCCTTAATGCATACGGTGAAAAAGCAAGCCTGAATATTCAACAAGCATCAATTCTCGTATTATCAAGTTTGTTGATATTATCGCTATTTGGAACAATTCCATATCTGTATGTGATGCCAAGTCAAGAATCGGCAACAGAAGGATTTGTCAACGCATTTTTTTCAAGCGTGTCAGGATTTACCACATCAGGACTGACATTAATTGACGAGCCAGAAAACCTGCCTCAGAGTTTTACATTCTATAGAAGTTTTACACAATTGGTAGGTGGGATGAGTTTTATTTATTTAGTAATCACTGCACTTTATCCAGAATCAAAAATACAATCATTGCGAGGTTTTATTTCAGGTAGATCACTACACATGAAAGAGCTTTTTGGAACCATTACAATAATTTTTACATTATACATTGTAATTGTTGTGAGTTTGCTCTATTTGTTTGGAGAGATAAACATTATAGATAATTTTTCATTGGTCATAAGCGCATTTGCGACTGGTGGATTTTTACCAACATCCACAATTCTAGATAATCTTGGATGGCAAGAACAGATAATTTTAATGAGTGCAATGATATTTGGGGCATTACCATTTACATTTCTCTATTCATTTGTTAGAAAAAAATTTCTCTCACCAAAACTTGGCAAAGAGGTCCTAGCATATTTTATAATTTTATCTGCTGCAATATTATTATTCATTTCATTTAGTGGATTAGATCCTTTAACTAGTATGTTTTATGCAGTATCAGCCAGTACAACATCAGGATTACATTCACAAGACAATGTAAATTTTAATGGTGCTACACATGCAATTTTGATTTTATTAATGATCATAGGTGGATGTGCTTTTTCAACTGCTGGTGGAATTAAGATTTTTAGATTATTGCAGCTAAGAGATTGTGCAAAGTTATTTAGCAAAGTATATCGATCAGAGTTAAAACCACAAAGAAAAAAAGAGTTGTTATCAACAGTATTGATAATAATGTTATTTTTAGGAACCATAACGATAACAGCAGAATATTTAACAACAATTGAAAATAAGAGTTTTGAAGTTGCATTCTTTGAAGCAACTTCCATAATTACCACTACAGGATTCACCTCAGACATAGTGGATTTGGAGACAGATTCCACAGTCAAAATGGTTGTAAGTTTTTTGCTGATAGTTGGAAGAATGGAAATTATTGCAGTAATCTACATTTTTGTGCCTAAATTAAGCTAAAAAATATTCTAAAAGACAGAATAGAATTAATTCAATATCATTCAACGGAGCATTGTTGGAAAACCAAACAGTTAGTCACAGTGGAAAAAAATTAATAATTTTAGGATTTGCAACAATAGTAACTATATTCATAATGTATACAAGATATCAAAATTCAGAATTATTTACACCTGATTCAATAGATGCAATTCAAAGAATCGCTTATGGTTTTTACATAATATTATTGACAGCATTTGGAGCAATAGCATATGGAATGTATAGGTATCATAAGCAAAAAGTAGAAAAAAAAGGAAATGACATTGTAACAATTATTGCATTAAGCACATGGAATACAAGAGCAAGAAAAATTTTTGTAATAACATTTATTGTATATGGTGTCTTCTTTTCATTAGTATCTGGAACACTTGTGTATCAACCAGAAGTAAATTTTGCTACACATTATGGAGCGGTCATACCATCCGGATTTGTATCCCCATGTTGTGATGAACCTGGATACATGCCAAAGATCATAATATATTTGACAGAACATATAGGATTGCAGATCATACCTATCAATTTAGTATTGCAAGTAATCGTATCATATTTGGTAGGATTAAACATGGCTATTGCAGTTAATGCGTATACAATATCAAAAAAAGGCAGTGGAATAAGTACCGTAGGAGCTGCGACAGGATTATTCATAGCATGCCCAACATGTGCAGGGACATTTTTGTCAATTTTTGTAGGAACGGCAAGTGGAATTGCGTTATCTATTGCATTAACACATCTACAAACACTATTTATCGCAATATCAATTCCAGTGTTATTAGTAATACCTTTTGTAATGGCAAAAAAGTTGAGAAATTTAGATGGTAGTTGTAAAATAGATTCTACAAAATAAATTTTTTCACTTCAGGAATTTTATTATTTCCTATATCATATCCGTCTCGTCTAAGAAATTTTAAAGTCAATTTGTAGATTAACTCATCATGATCCACTTGATTTAATATTTCAGTCCATAGAACTTTACCATATTTTTCAATGTGGGCCTTAAATACAGGATTCATAGATTCGGCTATTTCTTTACATTGATCAAAAGTTTTTCCATTTTTATATGCGCGAACCCTAGTATCACATGCATCCATAATACATAACAAGTAAAATTCTAAATAAACTAGATGTTAAATCAAATACTAGAAATTCACATTAAAAATATGGTGATAAAAACAACAAGAGATTACGTAAAATTTTACATAAATCTAGATATGCAAAATAGTGTTAGTTTTTTGAGTTTTATCAATAATGAGAAGATGGTTTTAAAACACAAGCTAGAAAATATGAAATTAGATAAAAGTCCAATTTTAAATGGCATTAGAATTTTAGAGGAATTAGTTGATGAAATAGAAAAAAGTGGAGAGAAGGTAATTTTAGAAAAATATAGGGAATAAGAAATTTAAAAAATTCATCAAAATAAACAAACAGCCACAAAAAACTAGAAAAAAAATTGTACATTTAAGTAAATGAATTCAACATAAAAATAAATGGTCATAGACGCAGATATCATCAAAACAGAAATTTTACGTGTTTTAAATGAAAGTGGAAAAATACGCGGGAGTGAACTCACTAGCAGAGTGATAAAAAGAGTAGGAAATGAAAAAATGGTTCATAGAGAAATCAGCGCATTAGTAGAATCTGGAGAGGTAGAAAAAAAAATGTACAGTAAATCACATATAGAATACGAGTTGATCAATATATCAGAATCAGTTAATAATCAACTCAAAAGTGTACATAAAGAAATTGAGATTATTTTTGAAGAAATAAGAGAGTTTAGCCAAATTATACAACAAAGTAAAGTAGAATTTCAAGAAAGATTAAGGACAACAATACATTTTATCCATATCGTACAATCTATTGATGGAGTGATGAAACTTTTATCACATTATCCAACATTTAAAAAAGATAAAATGTTTTCACAAATCACGAGAAAAATAGGCGATTGTTGGGAAAATATAATGGAAAGTATTGTTCATCAGCCTGAAGGAGAGTTTCTCAATGAAGTAATCGCAAATTTAAGAATTTCACAAATAGGATCAGAAAGCGTAAACTAGATAGAACAGATCATAATATTAAAAAAATTATTGCATATGTTTTAGTTTATCAACAACAATTTTAAAAATTTCTTCATTATCAAGCAATACAAATGGTAAATTATTTTCCTCGCATGCTTGACCACTTTCAGTATCTCGTGTAACCAAAATCATGTCATTTTCTTTTGCAAAATTGATTACAGAATAATCAGTACGTAGTTTGTGACCATCAGTACGTAGTTTTTTGACACTATACGCATCATATCCCATTTTCTGAAGCTTATCATCCCAGCCATCATCCATCTCATCAACTAAAACTTTAATTGGTTTTGACATAAAGTCATCTAATCAAATTTCAATATTAGTGTAAATAATCACATCAAAAAAATATGCTTACCACATGAATCAGCAGTACTATTGAGATAAATCACATAATTTTTCACAGAAAGGAACCAATCTAATAGCCAAAACTCCATCAAACCAAGAGAGTTCTTTATCGATGTTATAGCCTTTAAACGATGATTTAGGATAAGAGTTAGATTCAAGAAAAGCAATTTCGTGTTCAAATAATTGTTTTATTTGATTCTGCATATCCAGTGTTAGATTATAATTGCAAGTCATCAAGTCAATTTGAACATAATAATTTTCATTACTGGGGTTTATTCGTGCTTTGATGAAGGGCTGGTTATTTTGCTGACACTCTCTATAATGTCTATCATATTCAAACATTTTAGAGTCTGCGATGAACTTTTTCAGAGTCATTTTATAAAAATATGAAAAAATTTAGAACCCAGAGTTAAAGATTAGCCGTAATTTTTTTAATTTTTGTTATTATACGAATTTTTGTGTTAATTGGCATTTCAGGCTCCATAGTAAAATAAACAATATTTCTTTTAGCATAAGTTACCATTTGAGTTACTTTTTCCCTTTCGACGTGAACATAACGAACCTTTCCAAGGGTTCTGTCAAATTCTTGCCTCATTTTTCTTCTAAGAGCAACTTGTTTACAAAAATGCTCTTCTTCTTTTTGAGTTTTCAGTGAGGTTTTTCCACTTTTCATAATTGCCTCTCTAATGTTACCTTTAACGTCTATAATTGCAGCAAATCTCATTTTGGGATCTAAATCAATCATAGATTCGACAATTTTTAGTAGATCAATTTTTGTTGCACCCATGATGAAATTGAAAGTATGTTCACTAAATATAATCTATTGAAGTACTTCAAACTTGTATAATATCAGTGATTACAAGAAATTTAAAGAGATTATGGTGTTTAAAATTAATCATAAAAAATAACCAAAAATAATTGAGTTGAAAAAACAAAAAACTATTGGAGTTTATTAGACGGCATACCTGTAATTAATTAATGAAAAGTGATGTAGTAATTATTGTTGCAGGAGTGATTATGATAATATGTGGATTGATATTGTTTTATGCTGTTCAGAGCAGCCCTCAGATAGAATCTTTCTTTAGAATGATAAAACATGCAGGTACATTTATCGGCTTATTAGGCATGGGTGTAACGTTAGCAGGGGTTTTATTATATTTAATAAATAGAAACCAACCACAAATTCAAGATTTTGATGTTCGAGAATAGTGATTGCTACTAATTCAGAATGATTCAAAAAAGTAAGATCATATACCTTGGAGATACCAATCAAGGTACGGTTTCAGATTTTTACACAGTTTTTTCCTTTCAGTATTATCATTTGTGCCTAGAATTCCCTGAATTTTTCCCTGTAGGTAGGTTCTCGTAATATCGCTTTTGAGATAGGGTTGAATTTGGGTTAAAATTTTAATGATTTTTTCAGAGGATGCATTATCAAAATCATTTAAAATTTGTTTAACTTGATCTTGTAATGACATTATACAATCTAAAGTAAATCCCATTATTACTTTATTGATTAAGATATTTTCTGAGCTAGATCATTGTCGTCCCATGTAAGACGAAATTTTCCAACAACCCTAAAAAGTTGCAATTTTCCACCTTTTTTAAATTTTAATTTATATGAATTCTGAGATGTGTCATAAATCTCCAGAGAAACATCGTCGGCAATAGTTTCAAAAATCACAGGATTACTAGATATTTCCTTCCATTCATTTGGCTCAAAATCCAGATAGAATTTAGTGTAAAGTAACCCCATTTTCAAATACAGTAAAACAGCCCAGAATAAAAACCAGATAGCCCTAATCAGTGATAATTATTCTAATTCTTGATAGTCTTTTGGCATACTGGTACTAAGATAACTCAAAACTGTAGGATAGATTGTATCATAGTCTTTATCATTATGAATTATAGTAAAAAGGCTATCAATTAGTTGTTGAATTTCCAGATGCTCGTCGCGGTACAAAGTTTTGTGAGGATTTTTGTTTGAATCTAAAATAGTG
Source organism: Nitrosarchaeum sp. (assembly GCA_031431055.1). Classification (GTDB taxonomy): domain Archaea; phylum Thermoproteota; class Nitrososphaeria; order Nitrososphaerales; family Nitrosopumilaceae; genus Nitrosarchaeum. The sequence continues at coordinate 1,257 of JANPCQ010000067.1, read as the reverse complement.
AATCCGTTATCAGTCTGTAAGATATTTTTAAGTAATGAATTTGCTATGATGATCTTTTCATTTACATCTTTGTGTTGATAATCAGTTTCAAGTTTTTTTATGTGGTGTTTTAGATTGTGAAAAGATGTGTTTGTAATTCTTTCAATATGTTGCTGAAATCGTGTAGCATAATTTAGTGTCGGAACATAAAATTTCATGTTTCCTTTTTTTTGAACCGAAACGATTTGTTTTTCAAGCAATGAATCTCTTGTTTTTTCAAATGTTGTTTTGGCCATATATTCAGGAACTATTATTTTCATCAATGCATTATGATGTATGTTGGGATTGTTTTTGATGCAGTCCAGAATAATCCTCTCACGCCCATATAGTTCTGAGTTAGGCTCAATATAGGTCATTGTTACTAGGTCGACCTAGTATATGCAGGTCAAGTATTTATCAATATCGACAAAAAAGGTCTAACTTAAGAAAGATCAATCGTTATCAATTTAGGACTCAAACTTGTTTTGCTTCAATTGTAGTTCCCCATCTTATTCTATCCCACATTCTTTCATGGAAATAGTAAATTATCGTAGCTGCAACATTGAAGACTATTGTAACAAGAGAAGTTTCATAGATATCGTTAGTAAATAACCATAGCAAAGTAAACAACAATACTGTAATTGAGCCTCTATAAACAGCAGTTTTTGCCAAGGTCCTTTTTGTACTATCCATTGATTCTTTTCACAAACATTAGGTAATCACATTGATGTTGTACTATTATGCCAACATCATATTTTTAAGAATGAATTAAAGTGACAAAAAGAGGGTTTGGCGTGATGAACTGAAATCTCTTAATGACGGAAAGATGTGTGATTCCATAGCCTTTTAGGAATTTGACATTGTAATGATTATTTTGACCTTGTAGAGTCATTTACAATCTGAAAATAGATTACTTTGATTCACAGCCGATACCGTTCTTATCCACATCAAATCTATGTGGGTCAGGTGGTAAAACAGTAAATCGCTTTTGTGGAATGTCTTTACAGTCTAAATCTGGAGGGGGTGAAGGAATACAAAAATCAGGATATGAAGGGTCACATTGGTTTTCAGTTGTAGGAGTAGGTGTTTGACTCTCTTTTGGAACTTCATCAGGACATCCATCAGAATCTTGATAACCATTTACAGTTTCTTTTTTGTAAATACACTGGTCATTATCGTCTTGTATTCCATCGGAATCAGAATCTTTTGGTGTAGGTGTTTGACTCTCTTTTGGAATTT
>JANPCQ010000066.1:0-14910 GCA_031431055.1 Nitrosarchaeum sp. | reverse complement strand
TATTCCTGTCATGAAACTATTTACACCAAGATATGTTCCTTCAAAACCTTTGGGAATTGCTTTGAAAATAATTATTGAACTTGACACACTGAAAATAGAAAATGCTGAAACCATCAAACATGATGAAATCACTGCCATCGCAAGTGAATTAACCCCTGTCATGCTGGGAATTAATGACGCAGCTATGATTACTCCTAGAACCCTTGGTAAATACGATATTTGTGTTGCACGTTCTTCTGTTATCATTGAAATCAGGCGTGGAACAAAGAAAAATATTGTAAGTAACACCAATGTTTGAACCATGTACACTAGAAATACCTCTGAATTTGTAAAATCAAATTTTTTTAGAAATGGTATAAATGCTGTAAAGAAAATATTGCTTCCAAAATAAAATAAGAAATTTGTAAGAAAAAGTATCCCTATCTCATGAGACATTTTTCTTTGGAAAATTGATATAATTGGTTTAAAATCATGTGGGTGAGGAATTTTAGTAAAGATAAATTGAAAATTCATCCTGGTGTGATCAAAAATATGTCTTATTCCATGTATTGAATGCACTATTGTATGCCTTTCTATAGTGCTTTTACTGCATTTATACCATTTCTAAAAAAATTTGATTTTACAAATTCAGAGGTGTTTTTAGTGTACATGGTTCAAACATTGGTGTTACTTACAATATTTTTCTTTGTTCCACGTTTGATTTCAATGATAACAGAAGAACGTGCAACACAAATATCGTATTTACCAAGGGTTCTAGGAGTAATTATAGCTGCATCATTAATTCCCAGCATGACCGGAGTTAATTCACTTGCGATGGCAATGATTTCATCATGTTTGATGGTTTCAGCATTTTCTATTTTCAGTGTATCAAGTTCAATAATTATTTTCAAAGCAATTCCCAAAGGTTTTGAAGGAACATATCTTGGGGTAAATAGTTTCATGACAGGTGTAGGAATATTCTTAGGAGCTTTAACTGCAGGTTATGTTTCAAATGCCATAAGTTATTCAGCAGCATTTACCATAGCAGTAGGCATAATATTATCATCGCTAGTAATGTTTAGAATTTATTTGAAATATAGATTGTCTCATAGAATTGTTTAAAATCACAACATAATGTTTAAGATAAAAAATTTAAAACATACAAAATAATTAATCCTAAATAAAACAGAGATAATTAAAATAGAAGATTCAGTGCAGAAATATTCTCATTTGAAATATATTGATTCAACAGAGGTAATGTCTTACACATAATATCATTAATGTTTTGTGAATGTGCTAATCCTAAACTATGACCAAATTCATGACGTAGTATTTTTTCAAAGTCTTCATCAGTTAGATTTTTAGAGTTATATATTGTAACATATGATTTGATTATTTTGTTTTGATTTAGATCATATGTTGTATAACCATCAAATTCTGATGATTCATCTTTAAGATTAATTAAAATCATATTTTCTGATTTTTCATTATCTGTAAAAACCAGTTTAACTGGTAGGTTATCGGCATAATCAATTTGATTTAGCGCGCCTTGCCAGCCTTCAAAATGATGTTGGCTATAGAATCTGATTGATTTTTCAGACAGAATTACAGCATTAATAATTACCTTTTTACTTTCGGTAATTTCTGATTCTGAATTGACTAAAACATGTATGGTTTTTTGAGAATCAAGACTCCAAGGCAAATATGCCTGTGTAGGCATCTCTTCTGCAAGTGCTACATGTGGGAATAGAATAAGAGATATTGCAAAAACAAGGATTTTTTCCATGTTTGGGAATTAGCCCAGTTTCGAAGATAAGAGACAGTCTGTCTTTTAGTAGAACACACAGAAATGCAATTAATATATAAAATAACACTGATCACTAAATTTGGCAGGTCACATTACGTTTAGAAAAAATGACTGATAGTCAAGGAAAAATTCATTATATAAACAGATTTCTTATATTCATAATGTCTTAAATTTGCGACAACACAAGATATGTTTTAAAAGTTTAGTATTGTGGAACAATACCGAGTCTAGATTTTGATGAGATTATAATTATAGACATGATTGCAACAGTCAAAATCATCACTACAATTGGCCCAAATTCGGGTACAACTACACCGTTGTTTATCTCAACTTGTACAGACTGTTTATGCTCTGATGAAAGGCCCTGATTTGCCGTAATAGTGTAAAATCCATCTTCTTTCCACAATGTTCCTCCAGAGATTATTTCTGTCGAAAATTCACCATCTGGACCGGGTGTGACCTGTGCAATTGAAATCAAATTCCCATTAGGGGAAGTTACGATAAAAGTAATGTCAGTTACGGAACTCGTTGTACTTCCAGTTACAAGAATTTTATTTTCACCAAAAGCAGTTTTGGTAGAAAGAGTGATAGCATTTGGCTTGTCAGGCATTATAGGTTCTGGAGATTTCACTGGAGATTTTATTGGAGGAATAGCTGAACCTGTTACTGTAAATTGTATTTGTGCAGTTTTTTCTGTATCTTCATGACTTACAATTACTGTGTATATGCCATCCCTGAAACTTGGAAGTGGCGGATGAATCAATCGTTTGAACACACCATTATTATCAAATGGTAATTCTGGGGCATAGATGACTTCGCCATCAGGAGAAATAACTGTCATGGTGACGGGTTTGAAAATAGACACACCAGTTATCTTGCCAATAACCAAAACAGAATCCAAAGACTGAATTTCAGTTTGAGAAGTACTCAGTTCGATCATTGGTTCTGCAAAAGCAGAAATTGGAATCGATATTGCAATTAAAACCAGCAATGTAATCTTGAACATTTTATTTATGTGAAACTGTTTGTATATTAATTATCCTATACAAATCAACGATGAACTTTTGATCTATGTTTTGAAACTAGTAAAAACGAAAGATAAGTCATATAAAAATAATTTTTTCCTCCAGTGCAAGGATTGTAAATAGTAGAATCTAAACTCCAATCTGATTAAATGGGTGATTTGTAATATCTTGATGTATGTTGGCATGCAGTTCTTGCTTAAATATAAGGTCACATCTATAACATTTCCATGATTTCATATTGGATAGAGATGAATTATTGAATATAACAACCGCGTAGAAATCATTCATAGTAATGATCAGTATATGCCAAATACGATCTTAGTAACTAAATACTAATTATTCCTAAATTGGATAATTCACTGCCAATACCATATCCAATCATGGCTACACCAGTACCAAGCCCTGCCATTTCCAACCCCCCAACTAGTTTGTTGGTATTTGCCATTTTTGATTTAATCACACCAACAGTAAAAGATGTAGAAATACTGATTCCTATTGCAACAAAAAGTGCATCAAACCCAGATAGAAAGAAAAATGGCAGTATAGGCAACATGCCACCAATTAGAAAAGAAACAAACATTCGTAGTGCACTTTTCAGAGGACTGCCTGCAATATCCAAATTCAAATTAAGTTCTTCTGTAAGCATTGTATCAAGCCATACTTTCTTATCAGAAGTTATCTTATCTACAATCATTTCAAGTTCTTTTCCAGAAAAACCCTTAGCTATGTAGATTTCTTCTATCTCTTTTCTTTCGTCATCTGGTTTATGTTCAATTTCCCATTTCTCACGTTCAATTTCTGATGTCAATAATTGTCTGTGGGTTTTTACTGCAAGATAGTTTTGAACAGCCATTGCTTTTGCACCAGTAAACATTCCAACTAATGCAGCAAGAATTATTATATTGGCTGAAACATCAGCACCACCAACTCCAGCAGCAATACCTAGCGACGTATTTATTCCATCACCAAAACCAAAAACAAAATCGCGCATTGCACTGGATTCCTTAAGATGTGGCTCAAGGTGTCGGGGTTCAGATATTTCTCTCAACAGATATATTTCCAGATATCACCTTAATGGAGTTTTTGATATTTGGAGTTTAATTTTGCTAGAGTGACGAAGTAATATTGTCTTAATGAAAAAATTTAGTTAAAAATTGTGATTGACTGATTCATCAAGGATTTTGTTGGAATTACAATACTTTCATTTCTATCATTTGTTACAATGATGTGAAGCAAATGTGATGCAGTGACAGTTCCTGTAACTTCACCTATCTTGACTTTTTGTCCTACTTTAAGAATAGAGCGCTGAGTTGATGCACCTATAATTGAACCAGGTAGTAAGTCTTTTAATGTAAATCCTAATCCGACTGCAATTGCTGCACCTATTGCAACTGCAATGCTCCATGCAAAGGCAGATACAAGAATTGGTATGATAGCCTCGCCAACGCCTAGTTGTGTGAAACCTATTGCAAATACTATGCCGTAAATAACTGCCTTGATTATAGATATGATAATTCGTGGACTAGCAATCTGATGATCTAATAATTGGTGCTCAATCCATTTGCTTACAAAGTTAACAACAATAGAACCAATGACAATGATTAATACAAATGCAAGGAGATTAGGAACCCAGAGCCATAGACTTGTAAGGGCAAATGAAAGTTGTTCAAACTGTAATGCATTAACTGCTGCAACTATGAAGAATAAATATACAAACCAACGAATTGTGGCTGAAATTAGTTTTACCGAGTTAAATTTACCATATACACCTTCTACAACATGCAGTTCTTGATTTTTCTGACTAGTTCTTTGAAGGATGTTTGTCGCAGCTCTAGTCGTAACTCTGCCTACTACTTTACCAGCTATAAAACCGATTATAAGTAAAATTGCAGCTGCGATTATCTTTGGGGTACTATCTGCAACGCTTACGGCAAATTCTTTTAATGCATCACCTGTTGGGACATAGATCCCTTCAAGAAAATTTTCTTGTGCAAATGCAGAATCAAAACTAATTAAAATTAACGAGAATGCTAAAACTGCAATCAGATAATTCTTTGAACTTTGCATTATTTTTTTCAAACCAATAATTGAACTATTATACTTTGCTACTTCAAGATATTGATCTACATAACATAAGAATATTCACATTTTTTGTTTGTCCGATCTAATATTTTGAGTTTATCGTATAATTTACAGAGAGTGAATGGATCATATTAGATCATTCTAAGAAGATTATTTTTTGATATGATTTGGTTATTCTAGTCCAATAGAATTAGATGAAGATATTCCAGTTGGGGTTGATGGGAATTTATCACCAATACGGTTTCCAGCTACTGCTGCTGCTTCTTTTAGTATATTTTCAGTTTCCTCATTAGATACACCGTCAGATTCAAAGCTTCCTTCAAATGAACCAGATATTGATTCGTTTAGAATACCAAATAATGATTCGAATTCATGGCTTACTTCAGGCATTATTCTTCCTAAAGAGGGTTTCAATGCATTCATTGTTGCCATTATTGGACCTAATGAGGCCATGGCGTCACCCACATCTGAAACTGTAGATAATCTAAGGTTAACTTGTTCTAATGATAGTTTAAGAGTGGTTAGAATTTTTTTATTTTTTCTTAATTCTACTAGTTCGTTTGCAAGTACTCTACCAGTTGTTAAATCGTGGTTCTTTTTTGCCAATACGATTCTATTAAATAATTTTGAATCTTTTTCGTCTAAAGTTTTTACTTTGTAATCAAGAGAAGATACGGTTTTAGTTAATTGTACAAGAGAATTTTGAATTCTTGGTTTTAATGGTGATTCGTGTTTTAGCCCATGAAGATGGTTTAAAATTCCGTCTGATTGTGGATTATCCCAATTTTGGTTCATGAAATTCGATTTTATGTCATAAAAGAAGATCATAATTAGAAGTGTCTAAGATATTACACAAAAAAGATAGCTTTGAGTTATTCAATAATCTGGATATGATGCAATTAAGCAAGTTCGTGAATCAATATATTGAACAAACAGGCATGATTTGTGTGAACAAGTCTTTTGAGAGACCTGATTGGGATGAATATTTTATGCTTCAAGCAGAGTTGGCCAAACTTCGCTCAAATTGTATGACTAGACAGGTAGGTGCCGTAATTGTACGCAAAAACAGACAGCTGGCAACAGGATATAACGGAACACCACCAGGAATCAAAAATTGTTTTGATGGAGGATGTAAGCGATGTCAATTAAGAATGGAGGGAAAGATAGAATCAGGAGCATCATTGGATAGATGTCTTTGCAATCATGCAGAAGCTAATGCCATAATGCATTGTGCAATTTTAGGAATTGAAGCTGGAATTGCAGGAGCCATACTGTACACTACATTTGTTCCATGTTTAGAATGCACAAAGATGGCAATTACAATTGGAATTAAAAAATTTGTCTGTCTTGATTCTTATCCAGAAACAGATTTTGAATTATTAAAAGAAGCTGGTGTTGAAGTGATTCATTTGGATAAAAGTAGAATTGCCAAATGGGCAAAAGAATTAGTTAGCACATATGAAAAAGCCATCTAAGTGATCACATGCAGATTAACGTTAAAGAAACAGAAAAGATCACATCAATGCCACCATCAATGCTAGTATCTGCAACATATGACAACATAACAAGAGCTGCAGTGTTAAAATTCTATGAACCAATATCACAGAAATTAATTTTATGGCATGATGAAACAGGACACAAACCATACTGCTACTCCAGACTATCCATAGATGAATTGGATTTTCTGCAAGAAAGAGACGATATTTTAGAAATTAAAACAGTGAAACGCTATGATTTGATAAAAGATGAAGAAATCAACATGTCAAAAATAATAGTAGCAGATCCACTTACAATTGGAGGAACTACCGGAGACAAAAGCATCAGAAACATAATTGAGACATGGGAATCAGATATAAAATATTATGAGAATTATCTTTATGATAGATCACTAATTGTTGGAAAATATTATGAAATAATAGATGGAAAAATAAAACCACATGATTTAGAAATAGCAGATGAGGTTAAACTTGCTCTAAAAAGTCTGCTATGGGACAAAGTGGATAGTGAAAACATGGTTGATCCAAAGGAGTTCAAAGAATTAATTTCAGATTGGGCAGATTTACTAAATCAGCCAATTCCTAGAATCAAAAGATTGAGTGTAGATATAGAAGTTGAGGCTGAAATCGGCAGAATTCCAGACCCAAAGGTTGCTGAAAAAAAAGTTACAGCGATTGGGCTAAAGGGAACAGACGGATTTGATCAAATTTTTGTGCTAAGAACAGAAGGCACAGATGAAGGAGTAAATGAACTTGGTAAAAACATCAAGATTGTATTTTATGATCAGAATAAAGAAAAAGAGATGATTTTAGATGCGTTTAAAATAATTGAAGAATTTCCTTTTGTGGTAACATACAACGGAGATGAGTTTGATTTACCATATTTATTTAACAGAGCAGAAAGACTAGGGATAAAAAATGAAAACAATCCACTATATATGATGAAGGACTCTGCTACACTAAAACATGGAGTACATCTTGATCTGTACAGAACACTTTCAAATCGTTCATTTCAAATTTATGCATTTAGTCAAAAGTATACAGATTTTTCATTAAACAGTGTATCAAAGGCACTCTTAAACAAAGAAAAAATAGATTATGGTTTAGAGTTTGATCAGCTCAGTCTATATCAAATTGCAAATTATTGTTACAATGATGCACTACTAACATACGAACTAACAAGTTTCAACAAAGATCTTTTGATGGATTTGCTTGTAATTATTGCCAGAATTGGAAGAATGCCAATTGACGATATTGCAAGGATGGGAGTATCACAATGGATTAGAAGTTTACTGTATTACGAGCACAGACAAAGAAATGCATTGATTCCAAAAAGAGAAGAACTAGAGCGAAGATCAGAAGGAGTAGCATCAGATGCAATAATCAAAGATAAAAAATACAGAGGAGGTTTAGTTATAGATCCAAAAGAAGGAATTCACTTTGATGTAGTAGTAATGGATTTTGCAAGTCTATACCCCAGTATTATCAAGGTAAGAAATATCTCATATGAGACAGTAAGATGCTCTCATGATGAATGTAAGAAAAACACCATACCTCAAACAAACCATTGGGCATGCACAAAAAGAAACGGACTAACAGCAATAATTATCGGGTCACTGCGAGACTTGAGGGTAAATTACTACAAAAGCCTCTCAAAAAAAGAGACACTAACAGAAGACCAAAGACAGCAATATACTGTAGTTAGTCAAGCACTCAAAGTAATCCTAAATGCCAGCTATGGAGTAATGGGTGCAGAGATTTTTCCATTATATTTTCTTCCTGCAGCAGAGGCAACAACTGCCATTGGTAGATTCACAATTTTAGAGACTATCAAAAAATGTGAGGCAATAGGAATTGAAGTTCTTTATGGGGATAGTGTACTTCCAGACACTCCAATTACAATTCGTAGAAAGGATGGAGACATAGACATTGTACCAATAGAGTCACTCATGCCAAAAACTGTTAGCGGTCTAAGATATGACAAATTTGGCGATATCGATGTGTTAACAGAAAATGGATTTACCAAAATCAAACACATTTACAGACACAAGGTAAAGAAGAAAGGTTACAAAATTCTTACAAGAAAGGGATTTGTCGAATGCACACAAGATCACAGTCTGATAGTAAATGGAGAGGAAGTCAAACCATCTGAGCTAAAAATAGGTGATGAGATCAATCTAGTTCCTTTCAAGGCAAAATCCAAAGTTATTGTTAATCCAGACTTGGGGTGGTTGTTTGGTATTTTTATCGCTGAAGGTACGTGTGGCATATACACCTATGTAAAAAATGTAAAATATTCATGGAGAATTGTAAATCAAGAAAAAAAGATTCTACAGAAGGCACAAAAAATAATGCAGAATCATTTGGGATTAGAGACAGTAATTATTGATATACGTAAAAGCTCAGCAACATATGCACTAGTCCCCAAAGGAAATAATAAATTACTAGTAGATTATTTCAGATTTCTATGCTATCGTGGAGATGAGAAAACAGTTCCACAGACAATATTGAATGCAGACATTACGGCAAAAAAGGCATTCATTAATGGAATGCTAGACGGAGATGGCAACACAGATAGATATGGAATAACAATACTTGATCAAATTCACAAGTCAGTTATGGCAGGCATCATATCCATATTGGAACAGATTGAAGTGGAATATTCATTACAAATTAGAAAGGATAAGCAAAATGTTTGTAGAATTAGAATAATCAGGAACAAAAAAGATTCTCGTATAAAACAAGCAAATGTTATCAAGAAAATTGAAGTTTTTTCCATAAATGGATATGTATATGACTTGGAAACAGAAAATCATCATTTTTGTGGCGGGTTGGGAAATGTTTTGCTACACAATACAGATTCATTATTTATCAAAAAACCTACAGAAGAACAAATTCACAAAGTAATAGAGCAAGCAAAAAAAGACCATGGAGTAGATTTAGAAGTTGACAAAGTGTACAGATATTGTGTACTAAGTAACAGAAAGAAAAACTATCTCGGGGTAACCAAAGCAGGTACAGTAGATGTAAAAGGATTAACTGGAAAAAAATCACATACACCACCATTTATCAGAAAATTATTTTATGAATTAATTGAGGTGCTATCCAAAGTTCAAACAGTTGCAGATTTTGAGCTAGCAAAAAAAGAAATCACAGACAAAATTGCAACATGTGCAAAAAAAGTAGAAGCAAAAGAGATACCGTTGCAAGATTTAACATTTAATGTGATGATTAGCAAAGCACCGTCGGAATATATCAAAACAGTTCCACAACACATACGAGCTGCAAAATTACTTGAATCAATCAGAGAGGTAAAAAAAGGAGATAAAATATCATATGTTAAAATTCTAAACAAGCCAGGAGTAAAGCCAGTAGAGATGGCAAAAAAAGAAGAGATAGACTCTAAAAAATACATGGAGTTTATGGAATCTACATTAGATCAAATCACATCATCGTTGGATTTGGATTTTCAAACTATGCTAGGCAAACCAAAACAAACTGGATTAGATGAATTTTTTTGGAATTAGTGATTTATTGTGGAAATTGACGGGACTTTACTTACCATACTTGGGACAGCTGCTGGAATTTTGATTTTATCAGGATGGGTTGAGCAAATTATCAAAGGATACAAGACAAAGAGCCTCAAAGATGTTTCAAAATATCTAATGGTTTTCATCTCAGGAGGTGCCATCTTGTGGTTAATTTATGGAGTTATAGTTTCAGATGTCTTTATCATAGGCACGAATATTGCAGCAATTTTTCTTATGATGATAGTATTATTTATGAAAAATAGATATGATAAAACATCAAAAATAAATCAGTGAATCACCCAATCAAGGATTAAATACAATGTTGAAATTTTCAAAGAAAGAATGTTTATAATTAATTGCAAAAACTATGAAGAAATTGCAGGAGATAAAATAATAGAGTTTGTAAAAATTGTAGAAAAGATTTCAAAAAAATATAAAATAAAAATTGCAGTTGCACCACCACAACACTTGATTGGAATGGTATCAAATAGTTCAATTCCAATTTTTGCACAACATGTAGATAATTCAAAAATTGGCAGTACGACAGGATTTGTCATTCCAGAATTGCTAAAAAAATCCAAAGTCAGTGGCTCTTTGATTAATCATAGCGAACATAGAATTTCAGAAAAAGAAATTACTGAACTTGTTTTAAGATTAAGAGAATTAAAGATGATTTCAGTTGTTTGTGTAAAAGATGTAGCAGAAGCAAAAAAATATGCAAAATTGAATCCAGATTATATTGCAATAGAACCACCAGAACTTATTGGAACTGGAAAAGCAGTTTCAAAAGAAAGACCAGAACTTATTACAAAATCAGTAGATGTAGTAAATAGTGCAAACAACAAAACAAAGTTACTTTGCGGTGCAGGAATTGTTTCAGGATATGATGTTGCAAAAGCATTAGAATTAGGCTCCAAAGGAATTTTAGTTGCAAGTGGAATAATCAAAGCAAAAAACTGGACAAAAGTAATTGAAGAATTTTCAAAGGCAATGATTTAAAAAATTAAACCTGCAAAAGATTACTTGAAAAATCAAGTGAAGAACACAGAGATTAGAATTTCTTTCTAATAGTATGAATTACAATAACTGGAGCTACAAAATACATTCCCATATTCAATAGAATCAAAGATATTCCATATCCTAGTACTGAAACTTCTGAATCCATATCCACATAGTTTAGAATGGAAAGCGAACTAATCATTGGAGTTATCATAATCTTTACTGCTTCTTTGAATAAGGGATTTTCACGTTCATAATCAGCAATAGTTGGACTAAATGAATAGTACAAATCATTAAATGAACTCATGAATGATTTTCCTGATTCTGTTTGGAGTAATCTATTATCACGTAATTCTCGTAGTTGTTGCACTTGTGGCGCTAGCTCAGAACCAAATGTTGCAGTAGCAATTAGACATCCACCATTTTTTGATTTTTCATTGGATGATGTATCAGTAATTGTTTGCTCTGAAACAGTTTCTACATCTGTTGACTTTGATTCTGTTTCAGGAGTTAATTCGATTAGAATGTATACCGAATTATGATTCAGAGTTACCCCTAAAGTTTTTGTTAGTTTATCAAAAACTGATTGTACATCATATAGTTTAAGCCCATCAGATTCTTCTTCCAATTTCATGAATTTACATTCCCCTGTAGGACAACTGATTTGAAATTTAATTACACCGCCAACAAGCTCCCCTTCTCCTTTTGAGACAAGAAGATGCAGAGCCTTCATTGATTCTATTCTGTCATAAATTGATTTTGGGCCCTCAATCATTTCACCTGTCATTTTATTCACATCCCTACTCAATCGAATAAAATCCCGGACCTCTTTAGGAAGTCCAACATAGACATATTTTGCAAATAATCCCTCTACACCCCAATCTATCAACTTTAGCTCCCAATCATCACCTGCGCTAAATTGTACCATCTCACCTGATGGAAGAAAGATATTTCCACCAGTACAAACAATAGGCAAGCTACCTGATTGTGCGGAAAGTAACTGCCATTGCTGACTCAAAATATCACATTTTCCATCCCATAGAGCCTTAAAGAGAGGTTTTGTTTCTTCGTTAATTTCAAAAACTGAAGGAGACGGAGGTTCGATGAATTTTGGTGTTGTTTCTTTTTTAGTTTCAATGTTTGATTCAGCCCAATCTTCTAGTGGCTCTTCAGCCCAATCTTCTGGCTGAGTTGGTTCATCTTCATAATAGCAATATCCATCTCCACCATCATACTGTCCTGGTGGACATGGTTGAGTTGGTTCATCTTCTGGTAGAGGTAGGGTTGGCTCTGGCTCAAATGCAGAAGGAGTAAATCCAGTTGGAGATAACTGAGTTGTACCAGTAAGCCAGTCAGCTACAAAATCTAGTTTGATTCCAGAACTTGCATACCATCCAGAAAAAGTTATGCCCTCTGAAGAAAGCGTTATCCTCGACCCATCTAATGTACCTTCTACAAATAGATCCCATGGTTCATACGAACATACTCCATCATCGGATCCTGCATTTGTCGGAACAAATGAAAAACTTCCGCTTAGGCTGTTTTCATTTTGTGTAAAATAGCCATTTACATTACCTGAAGTTGCACAAGGAGTGTCGGTAAATGAGACTTGGGCAAATCCTGACCATTGACCGGTTAGATCAGCTACTGGTGTAAGTGCAAATACATTTTGGAAACTTTCTGTTATAGTAAACAGAGAAAGCAATAAAATGAAAATAAACACATGTGATGAAAAATTAATTCTCAAGTTTTCACTTTTCCTGTTCCAAGACTTTTTTGGTCTTTAGAAAATGCTTCCCAAGAAAATTCCGTTTTTTTGCTGTCTACTTTTAATTTGATTTTTATTGTCTCTGCAGGATCTAGTGGCGAGGATTTTGTTTGATACGTCACAGTCTTATCGTTAATTCGTTTGTGTTCCCAACCATCAAGTTTTAGAAAGTTTGTAATTTTACCATTTGTCATTGTTAGTTTAATTCCATAGACAATCTTTGAAGAGTCTGCGGGATTTTGAACCGAAATTTCTAGAACATCATTTTTCTGAGTCGCTTTTATGTTTAGAGAAAATTGTTTTTGTGTTAATAGTGGAGTCTGAGTTGTACTTGTTTTTACATCACCTGTCTTTATTTGAAATGATACAGCGCCTAGATTTGCTGAACCATATTTAGCTGATATTTGATATGTGCCAGCAGACCAATTACTATCAAGCCTTATGGGCATCTTAAAGTTCCCATCCTTTCCTACCAGGATATTCTGTTCTTCAACACTTTTGTTAGGTTTTACAATTTTCAATATTAGAGGAGTTCCTTTTTTGTAGTCGTTGATTTGACCAGACACAATTACTTCAGATGTAGAATACTTTGAGACAGCAAACTCACCAGAGTTTATCTGTAATAATCCTACACTTGATTTTGCAATTGTAGAAGACTCTGTTGTTTGTTGTGTAGATGACTGTATGGTTTTCTTTATTCCTTGATAATTATAAATTGTAAATGTATCCAGACTTGAGCCTATATCTGTCATAATCTGCTCAAGTTCTGTAGGTGAAAAACTGAATAGCTGTATTGACCAGATATTATTGCCATCAGGAATATACACTGTTGCTTCCACTACGTTTACAGCGCCTTGCTCTGATGTACCAGATGCCGAATAATAAATTCCATATGTGGTGTAACCGTTTGGATGAGTATCACGGCTTGCGGTTATATCAGAACAGATAACTCCCTGACTTGTTGCTGCTGAACACATATCATTTACTTGTTTTTTCATTTTTTCTAAAAACTGCTTTTCACTTAATCCTTTGTAGGAAGGATCATTAGCTGAAAATCCTATGCCATAAGTCGTTAATTGTGATGGGGCAAAATTTACTATAGCTATAAAGTTTGAATTAGGATCTTTCTGTAATGTTTCCTGTTTTGACCAGTTTGATGGATATTTTATTGAAAAACCATACTGTTTGTTTTCATATAAAAGAGATTTAGTAGACTGTGGGGTTGGAGTTGGTTTTGGTGTAGGGGTTGGTGTAGGGGTTGGTAACGGTTGGAAAAATATAATTGCAGTTTTTGCATTATCCATTGTTATTGTTTTAGGATTCTGTGTTGATGTCTCTGCACTAGGCTGTGGTCCTTGAACACCTACATAACTTGATGCGACTACAGACTTTTGAAATGTATGTCCTTCAAAGGGCGTAGATTGTAGCTGTACTGTTGTTCCTACAGCATACCATCCAGATTGAGTAGATATAGTTCCACATGACGAACATTCATTTCCTGAACTGTCGCGAACAAAAATAGACAATAAAACTTCATCTTTATAGTTTGCAGTAATTGTACCACCAGAACTGACAATAATGGTTCCTGATTGCCCACTAGCTACACCTGACGCTGAATTAAAGCTAAATCGTTTAAGGTTTTCAAATGTTACAGTCGATTCCCAAGAATATGTGTGGGTTGAACCAACATCCCATGTGAATGTAATTGGTCCCTGAAAAGTTCCTTTTGAGTTTTGTACAATTAGATAACCTACTTTTACTCCATCTACTGTCAAAATAGATGAGATTTCTCCAGAATATGGACTGTCTGCACCAGATGGAGTATACGGAGTGCCACTTTTTGGCAAATTGGTATCAAATGTAATATCAACTGTATTTACTATCGCAGAGGGTGCACCAATGTATGGTGCAGCATTTGCAGGTAAAGCGCCAACTATACCTGACAATAATACTACCATTGCAAAGACGGCAGTTACTTTTACCAAGTACAAATTGACATGACAAACTATTAGATAAAAGATCTTATGAAATTCATAAACGAATGATGAAAATTTCTTGGTTTTTATCTTTATTTTTTTCGCTTTGATGTTTTACTTGTACCAATTTTGAAATTTTGTATCAGCTTAAGAATTCATGAAAAAAGTTTAGAGGTATCATGTTAAGGCAATGCTTTAAAAACCCCTGATTTTGATTTGATAATCTAGATAAAAAATGAAACAAGTTT
>JANPCQ010000065.1:0-4223 GCA_031431055.1 Nitrosarchaeum sp. | reverse complement strand
AGCCTCGGGTGGGCTCTGACCCCACGACCTAACGCTTACGAGGCGTTCGCTCTACCAGGCTGAGCTACCAAGGCACTTTTCGGTTATGCCATCAGAGTTAATAAAAAGCCTTTCCGAGTTGGATCAAATGAAGAAAACAATTTCTGGAATTAGAGGCGTATTTGGTGATGATTTTAATCTAAAAGACACATTACAGTTTTGTAATAATTTTTCATCTTTAGTTGAATCTAAGAAGTGCGTAATAGGTAAAGATACAAGACCGTCAGGAACAATGATCAAAGAAACTGCATCTGCGACATTAATGAAAAATGGAATAAACGTATACAATTTAGAGATAGTACCAACTCCAGTAGTTTTTCGTGAATCAAGGAAATATGGGGCAGGATTAGTAATCACTTCGTCACATAACCCATTAGAATGGAATGGAATAAAATTTATCATAAATGGAAGAGGAGTTAATGAAAGAGAATTACCAAATATTATTGAAAACCAAGAAATTTTAAAATCAAAAATAGGAATTGAAGAACAAATTACATCATCATATCTAGAAGATGCAAAAAAACTCATAGGAAATATAGAAAATCAACCAGAAATTGTTATCGATATAGGAGGAGGAGCTGCAAAGGAATTTGCTCCAAATTTGTTAAGACAATTAGGATGTAAAATAAAAGTAATTAATGAAAATATAAGTAATTGCACTAGAGGTCCTGATCCAACTACAGATAGTTTATCAGATCTAATTGCTGCAACATCTAAAAAAGGAATTGGATTTGCTTTTGATTTAGATGGGGATCGTTTAGTAGTTGTAAGAAAAGGAAAAAAACAAACTCCAGATGTAACATTAGGTTTGGGAGTTGCAAAAGCTTTGGAATTAGGATATAAACAATTTGTATTAAGTATTGATACAAGTATTTCAGTTGAAAAATTCATCAAAGAAAAAGGAGGAAGTGTTCAGAGATCAAAAGTTGGAGAAGCGAATGTAATAGATTTAATGTTAAAAATAAACGCTCAAGCAGGCGGAGAAGGAAGCAGTGGTGGTTTTATTTTACCAGAATTTAATTATTGCAGAGAAGGAATCCTGACAAGTGGTCTTATAGCTTCAATGTTGGGAAATTCAAAGTTTAATGAGATATTAGATTTTATGGAAAGTTATGATCAACAAAGAGAGAAAATTAAAATAGATTCTGTTTTTCATGATAAAGTCATAGAAGAAGTCTCAAGTAGATTTGCAAAAGAATATTCTGAGGTTATCACTCAAGATGGGGTTAAAGGAATAATAGATGAAGATAGTTGGGTTTTGATTAGAAAATCAAATACAGAAGACATCATAAGAGTTTCAGCAGAATCAAACAATGTAGATAAATGTAAGACAATTGTGAAAAACACATTAGAATTAGTGAAACAATGTTATGACCATATTAAATGAATCAACAATAATCAAAAATTTTCAAAAGAAATTAGGAAATAAAAAATTCATTTCAGAAGATGTAGAAGTTTTCAAAATTGGCAGAACAAAAATTGTAGCAAAAGTAGATACATTTGTTCAGAGTACAGATATGCCTCCAAAAATGAGAATGTATGATGCTGCAAGGAAAAGCATCATAGCATGCATTAGTGATTTTGCTGCAAAAGGGGTCAAGCCTCAATATGGAATGATTTCACTAAATTTGCCAAAGATGATCTCACGTACAAAAATCAATGAGATGGCAAAAGGATTTAGACATGCCTCTAATGAATTTGACATTAGAATTTTAGGGGGGGATACAAACGAAGGAAAAGAAATTGTAATCAATGTATCCATATTTGGAACAACAGATAAGATAGTCAAAAGAAAAGGAGCAAAAACAGGAGATATAATATTTGTAACAGGTCAGTTTGGGTATACGGCATCAGGTCTTAAGATATTACTTGAAAAAAAGAAAGGCAAGGAACATTTTGTTAAAAAGGCAATCAAATCAGTTGTCAACCCAAGTCCAAAATTAGATTTTGGAGTAAAAAGTAGAAAGTATTTCACATCATCAATGGATTCTAGTGATGGTCTGTCCACTACATTAAATGAAATGGCAAATCAGAGTAAATGTAAATTTATAATAAATAACATTCCAACTGGAAAAGATCTATTAGAATTTGCTAAATCACACAGCATAGATTCAGATGATTTAGTATTTCATGGTGGGGAAGAATATGAATTTGTGTTTACTACTTCAAAAAAACATAAATTATTAATTAAAAAAAATGCGTCAATATTAAAAACACCGATAATTGAAATTGGTTATGTGACTAAAGGTAAAGGGGTATTTCTTGAAAAACAAGAAAAGTTTGTTCCTTTGAAAGATTTAGGTTGGCATCACTTTAGAAAATAAATCATTCACCAGAGTAAAAATCATGTTCTACTTTTTGAACTATATTAAAAATTGATTCAGCAGGCAATCCAGAAACACAATCCTCAATCCACATTTCATCAAGATACATCAATCTGTTCATATCGGCTGTAGGAAGTTGATCTGGTTGAGAATCAGGATATGAAACATGTATTTGGAATCCCTCTTTAGCAATTTTTTCACATTTTTCTTCTAATGCAATTATCGGAGAAATGTTGTCAGGTGTTAGAAATTCGAAAATCAAGGAACCTAATAATGCAGAGGTAATTGCAATACCTACCGCAAGCCAAAGGATTGACATTATACAAGAGCAAATCAAACATAGTATTTGAGTAATAATTGGAATATCAAGTGCCCAAAATAAGGTAGATTCAAAAAATCAATGTTTTTTAAACCCTTTATGATGTGTTTAGACATTGTCGGTAATCGAAGCTGAGATTGAAGTAGAATCCCCAGTTGAAGAGAAAGAACATGTGGAGGTTCAAACAAAATCCAGACCAGAGACAAAGACAGAAGGTCCTGACAAATGGGGAATTGCTCATATTTACAGTAGTTATAATAATACAATTATTCACATGACGGATCTAACCGGGGCAGAAACTGTTTCCATTAGCTCAGGCGGAGTTCATGTTAATGCAGATAGATACGAATCCTCACCTTTTGCTGCAATGAAAGCTGCAAACGCAGTTGTAGAAGTTGCACATACGAAAGGATTTACAGGATTTCATATCAGAGTACGAGCGGTTGGAGGAGTAGGCTCTAGAGTACCAGGACCAGGTGCACAAGCTGCAATCAGAGCTTTGGCAAGAGGCGGATTTAAAATTGGAAGAATAGATGATGTAACACCAATTCCTCATGATACCACCAGAAAGAAGGGTGGAAAAAGAGGAAGAAGAGTCTAATCCAGCATTTTAATTCTAATGCTACAACCTTTGGCTTGAAAATAATCATTCATAAATTTGGTAAATTTTTGAGATTGGTTGTTCAATCTGTATTTGTTTAACATATCTGCAAATTTTTCTTCAATTCCGTTTTGTAGATTAGGTTTAAAAGATAATTTGAAAAAAGTCCATCCAAATTTCGAAGATGATTCACTAAGAGCATAGCCATTAGAACTACCAACTAGAGTTTCCATGTGAGATAATGTTTTTTTTATAAGTAGTAAATCATCACTATAATTTTTTGTGCTTATTTCAAAAACAGTATCCATTATTCTTCATCATCATTTGATGAATGACTACTTAATTTATCAGACAGAGACACAAATTTTCCATCTTGTTCAATATTGATCTTAGTTTCCATTCTTATGTTAAGACCTATTGATCGGAATAACATCAACAATTTTCCACCGTCAATAATTTCAGTAATTTCTCCAGAGGTTATTAATTCAGATAATTTTTCTACAACAGTTTTTGTATCATTTGGAAATTGTAATTCTGCATTGCTTAAAACTTCTAGACCTCTAAATCCAAGATGTTCAACAAGGATGGCTCTAGGATTTTTTATTTCTTTTGGCTGTAAATTGCTAGTAGATTTTTCTATCTCTTGTCTAGTAGAAATATTTTGTTGCATTTCTGCAAGTCTTTTTGCCTTTAATCTTTCAAGCTCAGAGTCTTCGTCACTCAACCTTTTATCACACCTATAGGCACCAATTTTGCTACTTTAGTGGCTATTCCCAGATTATGAGAAACATTGACTACTGCATCAACATCCTTGTATGCTTGAGGAGTTTCTTCCACAACTCCATCACGCGTTAATGCCTTGATAAATATGCCCTTATCACTAAGTGATTTTCTAACATTGTCTTCTGTGAAATCTCTTCTTGCTTTTGATCTAGACATT
>JANPCQ010000064.1:0-5469 GCA_031431055.1 Nitrosarchaeum sp. | reverse complement strand
TGAAGATAATGCATATGTTGAAAAACTATACAGTCTTCCAGCTCCACCAGTTGCAATAATCAAAGCTTTTCCTTTAATGGAATAAAAATTTCCAGATGAAAGTTCAATTGCTGTAATTCCCATAAATCGTCTTCCATCATGAATAATAGCTGTTGCAAACCATTCATTGAGGTATTCTATATTATCATATTTTTGACAAGTGTCATACAAAGTTTGCATTAAAAAGAAACCTACTTTATCAGATGCATAAGTTGCTCTTGGAAAACTATAGCCTCCAAAATTTCTTTGTCCTATTCTTCCATCTTTTCTTCTAGACCAAGGCATTCCCCAATGATCCATTTGGTAAATTTCTTTTGGCATCTCCACACAAAGTCTTTCAGCAACATCTTGGTCAGCAAGAAAATCGCTTCCTTTCACAGTATCATAAATATGAGATTCAATTGTATCACCTTCATCGTCAAAAAGAACAGCAGCTGTTCCACCTTCTGCAGATACCGAATGTGAACGCATAACTTGAAGTTTTGAAACTATTCCAATCTTGATTTTTGGATTCTTTCTAGCAGCCTCTATCGCGGCTCTTAGGCCTGCCAATCCAGAACCGCATATTATCAAATCAAATTCAATAGATTCGACCATTTGTCAGACTGACTACCTAGAAAGCGGGTTAAATATGTAGTAATAAGGCGTAGAATTGTAAAAAATTATTATATATCACTAGCGATATTAGTAGTTATGATTTCTGAATGGTTTCAAAGAGTTGGAAGTTCAATACCAAGAGGATTTTCAAGATATTTCATCTTAGAATTATTAAAAAAGAAAGCACATACTGGAAAAGAAATCATAGATTATGCAGTTGAGCAAAGTAATGGCATATGGAAACCTTCACCTGGTTTGATCTACCCGTTATTGGGAAGATTACTTGATGAAGGTCTAATTGAAGAAACCAAAGAGGGAAAATATCAACTTACAAAAAAAGGAATAGAAACTGCAGAAGATGTTGACAAAGTTAATGATATTGTTAGAAAACAATTAGATGTTATTTTCAGATTAGGTAATGTCGGTAGATTTGTTGCAATGGATCTGTTAGAAAAGATGTCTACAATAGGTTCAATTCTTAGCTCTAATTTTGCCAATATGACAAATGAAGAAACTCACAGGTATAGAAAATTCTTAGAGTCTGAACTAAAAAAAATAGATGAAAATAAAACAACTAAAAAAGGAAAAGAAATCAAGATAGAATAGATTTTTTGTCTCATTTTAGATATTTTTAAAATCATAAATAATTCATTGTAAAAGTAAAGCCATGAAAAATTTGAAAAACATGTTAAAGGCAGATAAACCTCTCGTCATTCCAGGGGTCTATGATGCAATAGGAGCAAAAATTGCAGAAAAAGTGGGGTTTGAAGCCATGTTTCAAACAGGATATGGAACTTCAGCTACATTATTTGGAATGCCAGATTATGGGTTTATTGGAGCAACAGAAACTCTTGATAATGCAAGAAGAATTTGTCGTGCGGTTTCAGTACCAGTAATAGTTGATGCAGATACAGGTTATGGTAATGCGTTGAGTGTTTGGAAATTAGTTAAAGAATTAGAATCAGCAGGAGCCTCTGGAATTTTTCTAGAAGATCAAAGATGGCCAAAAAGATGTGGACATATGAAAGGAAAAGAAGTCATAACACAAGAAGAATACACGGAAAAATTGGGCGCTGCAATAGATGCAAGACAAAGTAAAAATTTCATAATTGTTGCAAGAACTGATGCAAGGGCAACTGAAGGATTGGATGCTGCAATAGAACGTGGGATACAAAATAAAAAAACTGGTGCAGATGCTGTATTTATTGAAGCACCAAGATCATTAGAAGAAATGAAAATAATTGGAAAAGCAATCAATGCACCACTTGTTGCAAATATGATCGAGGGAGGTGCAACTCCAATTAGTTCAGCAGAAACATTACATAAATTGGGATTTAAAATAATTCTATACCCACTTTCAGTATTGTTTGCCAATACTTTTGCAACGATGAATATTTTAAAAGAATTAAAGAAAACAGGAACAACTGCAAAGTTTAAACAAAAAGTTGTAAATTTTGATCAGTTCAATGATCTGGTAGAATTGCCCAAATTCCAAAAATTAGAAAAGAAGTATGGGTTTTCAAAAAGAGAATAAAATAAAAAATTTCAAGTAAAGTACAGTTATAGATTGTTTCTCTTTACTTCAATTTCTATTGTTGAAACGTTTCTGGTTCTACCGTCTTGTGACTCTAATGCTTCGGAGCCTATTTTTATTTCTCCAATAGAGTATCCAGCATTTTCTGTTTTTCTTGCAATGATTTGAGATACATCCACAGCACGACCGATGCTTAGACCTCTAGCTTTGATGTAGACGGCGGGTAAGTTTGCCAATTGAATTAGCGTTGATGTTACATATGCCATCAATGGTTTCTTACCAATGAATATGGTGTTTCTGGATTCGTTTGACATAAGAAATTCGGTATTTAACGATAATTTAAAGCTAAAAGAGATTTTTTGATTCTAGAGAAAATTTTATGAAAAATATTGAACCATTATTAACTAGATTTGGTGATTTTAAGGAATAACTTGAAAAATATCAAAGAAATTTTAGATTTAGGGACTAGTGAAGAAAAAATCAAAATTCTCGAGTCTCTTTCTTCCACAGATAATATAGAAATCATACAAAAAATAATTTCAAAATTAGATGATGTTGATATTAAAGTAAGAGGAGAAGCATTTAGCTCACTGGTATTAAATGAAAATAAAATTTCAGATTTATTGATAAACAGTTTAGGTTCTCAAAATAAAAATATCAGAGGATATGCAGCTTTGGTATTATCAAATAGAAATGACTCTAATGCCATACCGAATATTATCAAGCTCACATATGATCAAAGTTCCATGGTAAGAGCATATGCATTAGGAGCATTAGGCCATCTCAAAGCAAAAGAAGCAAAAAAAGTAATTCATAATTGTCTGTTTGATTCTAATTTGGAAGTTAGAAAGAGTGCACTACAAGCAACTATTGATCTTGGATATTCATTAGCAGAAGATGAAATTAAAGAAATTTCTAATGAAAAAGATTCTGAACTAGATAGACTACTTGATAATGTAAAGAGAGTGGACCGAAAGGGATTTGAACCCTCGATCTGATGCATGCCATGCACCCATCCTACCGGACTAGACGATCGGCCCAATAATCAGTAAACTGATCGAATAACGTTTTTCAAATTGGTTATTAACGTTTAGCGGTTAAAGAAAAAAACTAGCATGACTTAACACAAGATATTTAACCATAATTAGGATGGATGTAACGTTATGGTAGTAGATAACAAAGCAACTATCACATATGTTCAGTTACTTAAAGAAGATCTTGTAATTATTAGACTAGTACCAAAAGACAGTCCAGTTCCGGAATATCAACCTGGTCAATTTATCACATTAGGATTACCAAATCCTGTAGAAGGTGGAAAAATTGTCAGAAGAGCATATTCAATTGCATCACATTCTGAAAATAGAAAATATATCGAGCTTGTAATTAGATGGGTAAGAAAACCACTTCCAGGCAGACTAACCACACAATTATTCAATGCAAAAGAAGGTGATGAAATTTTATGGTTAAAACCTACAGGTAGAGCACTGTTGATAAATGAAACACTTCCAAACGGAGAAAAAGACAATAGGCGAATTGTTTGTATTGGTGGAGGAACAGGTCTTGCACCATTTGTAAGTTTTGCACAACACCTACATGATACTGGAGATAAACGAGAAATTATTATTCTTCAGGGCGCAAGTTATGTTGATGAGCTAAGTTACAAAGAATTACTGACAGAATTGGAAAATGAAAGTATAGCAAAAGGAAAAGATCAATGGAATTTCAAATATAGGGCAGCTGTCAGTAGACCACAAGAATGGTTTAACAGATCTTGGGCAGGCCAATGTGGAAGAGTTGAAACATTTCTTAGACCAAGAGACAATGGAGTTTCGCCATTAGAAGAATTGATGGGTGATGAAATGACTAAAGAAAATACAATATTTTATGTCTGTGGTTGGCAAGGAACAATTGATGGTGTAATGGATTTCTTAAAACCAAAAGGTTTTGTTACAGAACATGACAAGCGTGCAGATGGAAGCTTTGAAGTAAAATACGAATCATACGGTTAATCAAAATTTTAAAGAAATAAAATCTTCGAATTATTCTTATCTGTGGGGACGTAGGTTAGCTTGGTATACTGCCAGCCTCGGGTGCTGGAGATCATGGGTTCAAGTCCCATCGTCCCCATATTTTGATAAAGTCAATCATTGAAATATGACATTTTTTTAGTTAGTATAGTTGATAACTGCTCTATATCTTGCACATCTAAATCCTGTAACCAATGCACATGTTGAAATAATTAATGAATTAAAAAATAATGCTGACAAGGTAAAAGTTATGCCTGTTGTTTTTAAATCAGGAGATACGGAAATCAACAGCAAAAGTTTTCCATTTAATTTTGAGATTAGGAAAAAAATGCTTACATCAATTTTTGGTGATTCTATTTTAGTAACAGATGATTATGCGTTTTTTGCTCCATTTAAAAAATACATGCCACCATTATTATCACCTAGATCTTGGGAGTTACGTAAACAAATACTCGAAGGAGTACAAGGAGATTTCTTTTCATACACAGGGGATAAAACAGAAGGATACATGCTCAAACTATACAGATTAAAACCCAAAGTAGGACAAAGAAAAACACTATCTGCAGCAGCAGTAAAAGAAAGTCTCTATGATTCAGCATTAGGAAGAGAAACAAATTGGAAAAACAATGTTCCAGAAAGTGTTGAAAAAATTATTAAAGAAAATTGGGACATAATTAAGAAATTTTCAGATTTAGAAGATAAAACAACTCGAGTTTTGGGAATGAAATTTCCAAAAGAGGGATGGTCCAAGTAGAATTAGAAAATGATCATTTTTAGAAAAATAAAAATATGAAAAATAAAGATTAGACTGGAAAAAATGAAATAAGCTTCAAAAGTCTATTTCTTTTTTGAAGCCTTTTTGGTTGTCTTTTTAGCTGCTGCTTTTTTCTTTGCTGCCATAATGGAAACGATGATTTACTTAGATTTCTACAGGTGAAATTAAAAAAATTACACAAAATGGGTGATGTTCAGAATACATTTTTAAAAAGAAAAAATGATCACAGATCAAAATCAGATCCATATTTTCAATATTTTTATCTTCAAATCTTTATTGTTTCCAAATTATTGAAATTATCAGGATCAAAAATCATATAAAAATTTGAATAATTCAAAAACGTCTTCAAACTTTGGTATTTTATCAAATGAAATGATCAGAATCATCTACTAATTCAAGATTTTAGAGAAAATATCAAAGAATAGTTCCCCGAATAGATTAATTACTGATATGGTGGAGATTTTTTTATGGGTCTACCTCTTTCAAAATATGTTTGG
>JANPCQ010000063.1:0-6445 GCA_031431055.1 Nitrosarchaeum sp. | reverse complement strand
TATTCAATCCTTTCTTTTGTTAAACGTTAATAATGCCTGCACCTAATCTTTTACTTCAATGGGCCGGTAGTCTAGCCGGTTAGGATACTGCCCCGACATGGCAGTGATCGTGAGTTCGAATCTCACTCGGCCCACTTTTTTTAACTTAAGTTGAAGTCTTGAACGCTTTTTCAATTAAACTCCAAGAAGTTTGTGTGGTTATACTCCCCTCAGCACTAAAACTACTGATATTACCATTCAAAATTGCTTGATATATTTCAGCATTAACATCCGACTTGTTTAGAATGAATGTATTTTTCAAAGGGATTTCCACTCCTGATAAAAATAACGCTCTACCAGGCATTGAAATATCTTCAGTAGAGTATTGACCCGAGCCCAATAATTGTCCATCTGCATAAAGTTGGTAACTAATAATTGGAACTGTGAATGTTTTTTCACTTGGATTCTTTACAAGAAAAGTAACTTCTAATTTAGCAGAATTTTCAATTTTATTAACATCTTTAACCTCAACATTTAGTAATTTAATTTCAACTTGTTCTAATTCTGAATTATCAAGACTAGCATACCATATAATTATGCCCATCATTCCAAATAATCCTGCAATTGCAGCATAGACTATTATTTTATTTTGTAATTCCAATTCAATGATATCACATTATGCACAACTAAAAAAGGTTGTCAAGATCCAAATACATAATATTTGATTTGAAACATGATATGTTATGACTCCATTAGAGCAAGCAATAATTTTGTGGATTCATCTTATTTCAGCTTCTATTTGGGTAGGAGGTTCACTTTTCATTGGAATTGTTTTTTCACCTCTTCTCAAAACAATGTTTGATTCTGTTGAAGAAAGATTACAACTTATGATTAAAGTTGGTAAAAGATTCAACAAAATTGCTATTCCATCATTAATAATTCTCATAGGTACTGGTTTATACAATTCACATGTGCTTTTGAGTAAACCTGATTTGTTAATGGCTACAAGCTATGGCAATTTTCTTACCATTAAGATAATTTTGGTAATTGCGCTAATTATTACATATGTCATACATGTAAGAGTTATCAGAAAAGATGTAGAAGACAAAATAATGTCAAAACAAATGTCACCTCATCAAATTCAAAAGTTAAGAAAAAAAATTATCATTCTTGGAGAAATCACAGTGGTCTTATCTGTGGCAATTCTATTTTTTGCATCTTTACTTGATGTTGGTGTTTGAGACACCTTCTATCCTAACCTCAAAACCATCACTTAATTTGCCTATACCATATTTGCAACCAGTAATTTTTGAAGTTACAAACAAATTTGTCTCTAAATGTTTTGAAATACTATTAACTCTAAAAATTGTCATTTCATTAGTAAGACTTGCTGGTAATACAAGCATATCTGCAAGACGTTCATCAACACCAAGATTATTTTCAATAAAACTTTCTAAATCTAAATTAAAATTCTCAGTTTTTTTATCAAAGATTGAATCAATCCCAATTATTGATTCATCATCAATACTAAAAATCAATAAAGATGCTCCCGAATCAATCGTACTTTCTTCATTTATCTGTGTTTGAACAACAAATTTTCTTTCAATTAATTTTCTTTCAATACTTTCAACATATTTTTTTATTAATTCATTTGGTAAATTAGAAAATGAACAAAGTAATTTTACATTTTTTGTTTTTCTTTGATACAATGAAATTGATTTTAGCGTAGATGGTAAAACCTCCAGATTTACTTCTCCACCGCCCTTCGGAAAATAACCACGTTTGATCAAGTGAACTGAAAATTTAATTCCCATACGTGAATATGCTTCTCATAAGACATATTGTGTATAATCAATTGTTGGACTCCATAGAGCATCTGTACCTCCCTTGATTGTTAAATTTAATTTTTTTTGACAAATTGCTGCTACTGGAATCAATACTTGTAATATTAGAGATATACTTCCAGCTGTTCCAACATCTTCTATTAGATTGCAACTTTTTACATTCCCTGGAACAAATTTTAAACTAGTTGATCCTATTTTTGCCCCTTCCACATCTGCGTCACAAATTTTTTGAAGAATTTTTATTGCTGTAAGATGCTGTGGTCTTAATCCCGGAATCTTTCTATTTTTTCTAATATTTTCTATAATTATAGGTCGTTTTGTAATACATGATAATGTTATTGCGGTACGAATTATTTGTCCTCCACCCTCACCAAATTCACCATTAATTTTTAGAAAATCCATCTGTTTCTACTCTTATTCAACGCTTTATGATAGTTTTTTAAAAAGAAATTCTCTAATCTTTTTGTATGAATGGACTCTTAATAGGAAGATTTCAGCCATTTCACTTAGGTCATCTTGATGCTTTACGTTTTGCATTATCTAAAGTTGATAAATTATGGATAGGATTAGGTAGCTCCAATAAACCCTTACAAAAAAACAACCCTTTTTCAGCTGAAGAACGAGAGGAAATGATTCTGTCCTCAGTTGATGAATCTATGAAACCAAGGATTCAAATTTATTTTATTCCAGATTTAGAAAATCACATAAAATGGATTGAACTTATTGATACACTAGTCCCAAAATTTGATACTGTTTTTACTAATGATGAATTAACTAGACATCTTTATTCAAAACGTGATGTTGAAGTTCTACCAATACCATTTGTTAAAAGAGATATTCTTTCTGGAACAAATATTCGAGATATGATAATAAGCGATCAAACATGGGAGGATCTTGTACCTGAAGGAACAAAAAATTTTTTGTATAAAACTAGTGCCAAACAACGTTTGAAAAATCTCTAATTATAAATAAACCCCATAAGAAACTCACGTTGACGATAAAAATTGGAATATTTATCAATGCTTCCTGGTCCTACAAATGTACCTAATAGAGTTATGAGAGCAATGCTTGCTCCAATAATTAATCACAGAAGTGATGATTTTGTTGAATTGTATACCGATGTAGTTGAAAAAACACAACAGGTTTTTCAAACACAAAACGACATAGTGGCATTATCTGCATCAGGAACTGGAGCAGTTGAAGCAAGTGTAATAAATATTGTAAAAAAGGGTGATAAAATCATAATTCCTGTTAATGGAGAATTTAGTAGTAGACTTGCAGAACTAATTGAAGCTCAAGGAGCTCATGTAGTAAAACTCCAAACTCCCCCAGGAGAAAATGCAACTTTTGATCAAATAAAAGAGGCATTTGATAATAATAAAGATGTTAAAGCATTCTACGTAGTTCACAATGAAACCTCTACTGGAACAATGGTAAATTATCTTGATAGAATATCTGATTTAACATCGCGTAATGATGCAATGTATGTTGTAGATTCTGTTTCTCTACTTGGAGGTGTTAACCTTCCAGTTGATAAATGGAACATTGATGTATGTATGACTGGAGCACAAAAGGCAATTGCTGCACCTCCTGGAATTTCTCCAATATCTGTTAGTCCTAAAGCCAAAAAATACATGATTGCAAATCAACCCACAACAATGTACTTCAATTTAGCAAGATATTTCAAATATTATGAAGAGTCAAAACATACTCCATTTACTCCAGCATTGCCTTTACTTTATGCATATAGAGAAGCACTAACAATTATGTTAGAAGAAGGACTTGAAAATGTATTCAAACGTCATAAAGTTTGTTCTGATGCTCTGTATTCTGGTTTAAGTGCAATTGGTCTTACACCATTTGCAAAAAAAGAAGATCGTTCAATCTCAATTATTGCATTAAACTACTTGGATGGTTTAGAAGACAAAACTTTTAGAGATACACTAGCTGAAAAATTCAAAGTATTAGTTGCTGGAGGATTTGGAAATCTTAAAGGTAAAGTATTCAGAGTTGGATGCATGGGCGAAGTTAACAAATATCATGTAATGAGAACAGTTTCTGCAATTTCATCAACATTAGCTATGATGGGATATGATACAGATGCTCAAGCAGGTCTCAAAACAGCAGAAGAAAAACTCAAAGCTCTCTAATCCATGTTAACTTAATATAAGGAAATTCGAGACCGATCACATTGACTTTCAATAAAGGTTCATTGATACTAATAGATTATACTGCTAAAGTTAAAGACAGTGAAGAGATTTTTGATACCACTATTGAAGAAGATGCAAAAAAACATTCTATTCATGAACCAAATGTAAAATATCAACCAAAACTTGTTTCAATCGGTGAAGTATCTTACCCTGTTCTTAAAGGATTAGATGAAGCACTAGCTAAAACAACAGTTGGAAACAAACTTACAGTTGAGGTTACACCAGACAAGGCATTTGGTGAAAGAGATTCTGGTAAAGTTAGAATGATTCCTATTAGAAAACTTGGTGAAGACGCAGAAAAAGTTTCTGTAGGAGATACAATTGAGGTTGATAATAAAAGAGGAATTATAAGATTTATTGGTTCAGGCAGAGTCCAAATTGATTACAACCACAGATATGCAGGTAAAACAATTCTTTATGATGTTAATGTAGTAAAATCACTTGACTCTCCAAATGATAAAGTAGATGGAATTCTGAAAAATAGATTGCCATTAGAGGATTCTAAAATTACATTTGAATTAAAGGACAAAGAAGTAAACATTACAATTCCAGAAGAAATATTGAGAGCAGATGGACTTCAAATAATGAAGCATTTTATTCAATTAGATATTTTCAAGTTTGTTTCATCTTTAGAAAAAGTTAACTTTATTGAAACACATCTAAATAAACAGACTCAGACAAAGAACCCTGAAACCAAAGAAGAAAAAACACCTGAACCAAAAATAGCTTAAGTTAGATTACATTTGTAGTCTTTGCAAGATTCAATGCTTTTCTTTCCGTCATCTCAATTTCTTTTAAAATAGTATATCTTTCTGGTCTAAGTTCCTGTGCAATCATAAGGGCAGTAACAACTTCATCTGATTTTAAACCAATTTGTTTAGCTGAAGTAGGTGCACCAACATCTTTCAAAGTTTTTGCAATTTTTTTCCAATCTTGCCCTTGTAACTTGGCCATCATAATAGATCCAATGCCACATTTTTCTCCATGAAGTCCTCTTTCTGGTGCAATCTTATCTAACGCATGAGAGAAAAGATGTTCTGCCCCTGAACATGGTCTACTACTACCTGCAATACACGATGCAACTCCTGCACTAATCAGTGCTTCAACAATTATCCTTGCATCAAGTCCATTCTTAGCATAATAACTTGAATTTTCCATTACTATTTTTGCGCTCATCAACGCCAAATCTGCAGAATACCTACCATAATACTCCCCAGTTTTTTCATGTCCTAACTGCCAATCTTTAACTGCTATAATATTTGCAATAAGATCTCCACAACCGCTTGCTAAGAGTCTTGCAGGAGCTTTACGTATAATATCGATATCTACAAACACTCCTAACGGTGCAGATGCAACAATTGAATGTGGTTTATCACTTACCACAGAAACAAATGGGCTTGCCATTCCATCATGTGACGCAGCTGTTGGCATGCTTACAAATGGCTTGCTAAGATTGTATGCGATCATTTTAGCAGTATCTACAGAACGACCTCCTCCAATACCTGCAATCAGATCACTTTGATCTTTTTTTACATCTTTTTGAATCTGATTAATAGCTGTAATTGTATTGTCTCCAGACGCATGCCAAACAAATTTTATTTTATTAGATTTTAATGAATCTTCGATTTTTTTCTTAATGATCTTCTTTACATTTGTTCCACTGATCAATGAAACTCTTTTCGGTTTATTGAGCGAATTTACAAATCTCCCAAAATCGCCTATATTTTTCTCCCCGATCTCAATGAGCCTAGGTAATTCCATCGTATGCGATTGCATGCGATCATGACTTTTTGTCATTATTTATCATTTCAATGAAACAAAAAGTTATTTAAAAGGGTGCCATGCATTTCCTATTATCTCTAATAGGTGTATTTTGTCAAATAACGTTGAAGAAAAAATTCTGCATGGGACTACCACTGTAGGTATCAAGGCTACCGACGGTGTTGTATTATGTGCTGATATGAGAGCCAGCGCCGGATATTTTATTGCAAATAATAACACTATGAAAATTCAAAAAATTGATGAACATGTAGGCTTGACTTTAGCTGGTGGAGTGGCTGATGCACAAAACATCGTAGATATCCTCCGTTATCATTCAAATCTTCATAGAATAGAAAAACAACAACCAATTTCAATTCATTCACTAGCTCGACTTTGCTCTCTCATATTTCATCAAAATCGTGGTTATCCGTTTATGGCAGATATTCTTGTTGGTGGTTATGATGCAAATGGACCTGCATTATTTAACATCGACATGTTTGGTTCAGTTGAAGAAAAATCTTATGTGACAACAGGTAGCGGTTCTCCTGTAGCATATGGTTTGTTAGAAGAAGAATATAGATCTGATCTAACAATAGAAGAAGCAAAAAAAATAGCTCTAAGAGCAGTAAAAGCCGCAATAGTTAGAAACAT
>JANPCQ010000062.1:0-8271 GCA_031431055.1 Nitrosarchaeum sp. | reverse complement strand
GCTATATCCACACTTGTAGAGGAAGCTACTTTTGTTGCAACAGCAGAAGGAATCACTTTTAGAGGAATGGATCCCTCTCATGTAGCTTTAATTGATATATCTTGGCCTAACTCTGCATTTGAAAAATATGAATGTGATAGTGATATAAAATTTGGAGTTAGAATAGATGAATTTTCTAAACTTATCAAAAGAGCTGATAAAAAAGATAGTATAGAGATTAGTATTTCTGAACAAAACATGTTACTTGTAACAATTGGTAAAAATAAAAAATACAAAATGCGTTTAATTGAAAGCTCTGCTACTGATACACCGTTACCAAAAATTCCATATGATTCTAAAATCACTTTATCATCTTCTAGATTTGACAAAATTTTGGGAGATGTACAAGTTGTATCCGATTATCTGACTATTCATACATCTGATTCTAAAGCAGATTTTTCTGGAAAAGGTGATTCAGGTGAAGTTGTAATTGATCTTGAAAAGGATACGGATGAAATAGGTGAAATCTCTTCAAAAGAGGATAGTATTGGCACGTATAGCCTCGAATATCTTAATCCTGTAGTTAAAGCAGTAGGTACAACCGCAGGTCAAATTACATGCGAATTCTCCAGTGCAAAACCTCTAAGAATTGAATTCAAAGTAGCAAACATAGGCAGAATCCACTTTTATTTGGCTCCACGAGTAGAAAGTTAAAGCATTTAAAGATTAACTGATTCAGGTACTTTGAATTGAGACTAGTTCTAAAATATGGCGGAACATCAATTTCATCCGCTACAGATATTCAAGCCATTGCAAACTACGTTAATTTATTATCCAAACATAACGAAATAGTAATAGTTTGTTCTGCAATTAGTGGTACCACTGATGATCTAATAGAAATATCGCAATCTATAAAAAAAGAGAACAAAGACAAGGCTAAACACCTAGCATTAAAAATTATTAATAGACATAAACAACTTGCAAAACAAACAATCAGAAAATTAACAATTAGAAAAAAATTATTAGAAAAATTAGATACAGATTTTCGGGAACTTTTTGCATTAATTGAAGGTATGGTTCTATTGGGAGAAGTAACACCTAGATCAATGGACTATTTAATTTCATTTGGCGAACGTCTTTCAATAAAATTACTTTCTTTTGCAATTAATGATATAGGTAAAAAATCAATATCCCTAACTGGTAAAGAAGTTGGAATTGTTACTGATTCAAATTTTGGAGAATCAAAACCACTAATGGATACTACACGACTAAGAGTTTCTAAAACTATTGATTTACAATTTTCTAAGAAAACAATTCCAGTAATAGGTGGATTTACAGGAGCAGATCAACATGGACATGTAACTACATTTGGTCGAGGAGGTTCAGATTATACAGCAACAATTATCAGTTCTTGCATAAAGACTGATGAAATTTGGTTAATGAGTGATGTAGATGGGTTAATGACTGCAGATCCAAAAATTGTTAAAAATGCCAAATTACTCAAAGAGGTTTCTTATATCGAAGCAATTGAAATGGCGTTATTTGGAGCTAAACAAATTCATCCACGAACATTTGAGCCATTATTAACAAAAAAAATCCCAATGAAGATAAGAAATTCCTTTAATGTAAAAAATGAAGGGACCTTAGTAACTGATTCACCCTCAGTATCTACTAAAAACACTGTAAAATGTGTGAGCAGTATTCGTCACAATGGACTAATCGATATACGTGGAGGCAGTATGGTTGGTACTCCTGGGACTGCTGCAAAAATCTTTACAACTCTTGCTAAAGCTGGCATAAATGTAATGATGATATCTCAAAACCCATCTGAGTCTAGTATCACTATTGTAGTCAAAAATACCGATCTAGACAAAGCAGTTAACGCATTAGAAATGGAACTTTTAGGAAAAATAATCAAAAAACTTGAAGTAACTACTGATGTTGCAATTATCGCGCTTATCGGCTTAGGCATGCGTGGTACAGTTGGCGTTGCATCTAAAGTATTTGGGGCAATAGAAAAAAATAAGATCAATGTTGCAATGATTACCCAAGGTTCATCTGAACTCAATCTTGCATTTGTTGTCAAAGATTCTGACTCTAATGTAGCAGTTCAGGCTTTACATGATGCATTTGAACTTGATAAAATTAACTAAAAATAAAATAATTTAAGGGAACAATTTCAAAGATTTTCATTGAATCGATTAGTTATTATCTTAATTCTAGGTGTTTTTACCACAGGAATTCTCACGGTTTCATTTATTTCTGATAATTTTGTTGATGCAAATTCGACAAAAAAAATTAATTTTACGAAAACGATAATTTCTTCTCAAGATCCAGGGCAAGGCCATGAAAATCACCAATTAGCACTAATTCTATCACCAAATGAGGGCACTCTTTATGATGGTTCAATGACATTTACCTCAAGCGAATCTGTAGAGATTGTTGTTTTACACGAAATAAATAGTAATGATGCAAAAGGACAACCAACATGGACTATTGATGGAAATACAATTTATGCAATGTCTCTAATTGATCTTAAAACCAAATCTGGTTCCTTTGAATTTACAGGAGCTGCTCTGGCATTACACTCTCTCAATTCAAAAGAGTTTACATCCACTGTCAGTGTTGATGGTTGGATTAGAGGACAACCAACCGAAATAATTATGCAAAAAATTGAAGTACAAAAAGAACCATCACTACTATTATCACGAACAAATGTTGCTGCAACCATTCCAATGCATGAAGGATTTTATAATGGCAATTCAATTTTTTACATTATAACAGATTCTAGTCAGCAAGAATATGCTGAAATGATTACTAAAAAACAAGGTTGGAAAGTTGAGACTGCTCCTCCAATTGAAAAAACACCAGAATATATTCTGCAAAAAATATTTGTTTTTAAGAATGGAGTTAAAGGAGATGGAATATATGGACATCAAAAAGAAATTTTTTCTAGTACTCCATCTCAAGAATTAGAATACAGCGCACTAAATTCTGTCATTGAAGTTACATGGAAAAAAGGTCAAAATGCAAAAATTCTTGAATCATCTGAAGAAATCATTAATGCAGAAGAAGATGGAAGAGTTGAATTTAATAAAACTGGCATAGTAATCAACACTCCTCAAATAATTTGGCCTGATGGACAGATGTTAGTAAGAGATGATAAAGAAATTACTGATGATTTGACATTTAGTGGAGGTCAAATCACTGAAATTAACAAAGATGAGATGACAGTAACATTTGTTGCTCATCGCGGATGGGGACCAGATGGAAAAACAATCTACTACATAGTAACTGATGCAACACCTTCTGGCCCAGCTGAAATGATGGGCGTTCCATTTTCACCCAGATCAGAAAATCTAATTACAAATTCCTCAGCAGTTGATCTATTTCAATTCCAAAATGGGATTAAAGGTTCAGGATCTCTAGGATTTCAACCAGGAATAGCTACAGTAACCCCTGGCTCTGAATATTATAGTCCTATGTGGCGTATCTATATTATTGAATGGAATAATCCAGAAAATGCAAAAATTCTTGAAACAATATCTGATATCAATTCATTCAAAGCAAATGACCTAATTTCAGTCAGTTTAGCCCGTCCCATGAATAGTCATCACATAGTGAATAGCCCCTTCATAGATCCATTCCAATAAAAAATAAATCACTAAACGGATAAATTACTTGAAAGAAAATTTATTGTAAAATTGACTGGTAAACTCTACATTGTTGGTGTTGGTCCTGGACATCATGATCATATGACATTCAGAGCTAAAGAAGTAATTGAAGAAAGCGATACAATAGTAGGATACGAAACTTATGTCAATTTAGTGCAAGATCTTATTGAAGGTAAAACAGTTCATCGCTATGCAATGACGCAAGAAGTTGAACGTGCTCATCAATGTATTGATCTAGCAAAATCTGGAAAAATAGTCTCGCTTGTTTCAAGCGGTGATCCTGGAATTTATGGAATGGCAGGATTAATCTATGAAACACTTGCAGCATCAAATTGGAATCCTAAAGACGGTTTACAAGTTGAAATAGTTCCTGGTGTTTCTGCTTTAAACTCATGTGCATCAATAATTGGTTCACCATTAATGACAGATTTTGCAGTTGTAAGTATGAGCGATTTATTAGTTCCATGGGAAATAATAACAAAAAGAGTTGAAGCTGCAGCACAAGGCGATTTTGTAATTGTGATATATAATCCAGCAAGCAAAAAAAGAATACATCAACTATTAGATACAAGAAAAATTCTTTTAAAATATAGAAAACCTACAACTCCTGTAGCAATAATCAAAGGCGCATTCAGAGATTCACAAACAATTGTTATGACAGATTTAGAAAATCTTCCAAATCATTCTGATCAATTAGGAATGATCAGTACAGTAATTATTGGAAACTCATCGACTTATACTTACAAAGATTTAATGATCAATCCTAGAGGTTACAAATCAAAATATAATTTAGAAGAACAAACAAATCCAAATCTTAAAGTCTAATGACTTTTCTTAATTGCTTCAAACAATTCTTCGCTTAAATTCAACTTTTCACGAATTGGTGAAATCACCTTAACTAGATACTCTCCAACAGTTTGTTTAAGATCAGTTGGATGTAATTTTTTCTCAGCGAAATCAGATTCTAATTGTTTATAATCCGTATATGTCATATTTCCACCAAATTTCTCTGGTCTTTCTACTTTGATTTCATCAAATTCATGAAAGATAACATGTTTTGAAATTTCTAATAATGGATTATTCTGAATATTTGCTTCTTCACACCATGCTTTTTTGATTTTTGTTCTTATTTCATCATCTGAATTATGAATAAAAACTCCAGAATTTGGATCTGATTTACTCATTTTTCCTAAAATTTGTGAATCATTTGCATCTGCTGGTTTTGAAAGACCTGGTAATAATTTGTGATGAACTGCAACTGGAACTTTCCATTTCATTTTTGGAAAAATCTCTCTAACTAGCATATGGATCTTTCTTTGATCCATACCAGCATGAGCTATATCAACATCTAAAAAATGAATATCAACCGCTTGCATTGGTGGATACAATAATTTTGCAAGATCTATTTTTTCTTCGTTTTCTGAGCGTCCCATAATAGTAAGTGTTCTCATTGTTCTTGCTAATGACACATGTTTAGTAAATTTTACAAGTTCAGACCAATACTCTGTTTTTTCTTGATAAAGATCTGAACCTAAAACGATGTTTGCCTCAGGACATATCAACTTGAAAGCATCTTGATAATATTTTGAAACTTTGGAGATCATCTCCCAATCTCCTCCTAGTTTATCATTGATCAGAGTATGCCAATCTGCAAGAAATACGGTACACTTTACACCAGCCTTGACAAAATCATTAATCTTGAAACCTGTACTGATTAAACTCCCTAAATGTAAAAACCCCGAAATCTCCAAACCAATGTAATGTTTTGGGGAAGAATTTATTTTGAATAATTCAATTAATTCATCACGTGTAACTATCTCTTCGGTAGGAGGTCTTTCAATTAATTCAACTTTTTCAGTGACATCCAAATCAAAACAACTTCTGAGATGTAGGTCTATAAAGTTATTTGAAATAATAGTTTAGTTGGAATTTGCAAGATTTGAAATAGTCAAGCGACTAATCATTATTATGACACTTGAAGAAGGATTAGAACTCATTGAAAACTACAAAAAAGGTTTACAAAAATTTCTAAATACATTACCTGAACAAGCAGTACAGATAGGCTCTGAAATGGTTAAAACCCTAACAATGAGCCCTAAAAATGAGATTGCAAATTTGGAAGCAATAGAAAAAACATTAAAACGTTCACCTAAATATGAACAGGTTATCTGAGTGATTAGAATTTATTTTTATTATTCATTGGTAAATCAAACATAGGAATTGACTGAAAATTATGATTGAAGATAAATGGCAGCGAGGAGAACGAAGAATTATTACAATAATCAAAAAATTTACAACTTATAAAAACTGGATTTCTTTCATGCAATTATCAATAGAAGCAAAAATTGAACATCAGACACTAACTAACTATATTGATCTATTAATTAAAAGAGGTATTATTACAGAATATAGAGGAAAAAATAAATCAAGATTATTTTGTATATCTGGACATCATGATGATATTGAATATAATGAAAAATTTAGAACTTTTACACAAAAAGATTCAATGAGTAAAGAAGATGCAGATAAAGAACTCTCTAAAATATACAAATTAGGAACAGATAATCTTTATCACAAGTGTTGATTAGTAAACAAACTAAATTTCTAAAAAATAAATTTACACAAAAAATAATATTAATTAAAGTTTTTTTTGGCAAATAAAATAATTAAAAAATACCATTATTTACAATTTTTTTTATGCTTTCTTAGATCCTCTGAAGAATCAAATTCTGTACCACATGCTCTACACTTTTCCTTTTTCTTGTTGTGTGCAATTTCTTGATGTTTTTTTAGTCTTTCTGGATCAGAAAGTACAGTTCCACACTTTTTACATTTTGTTTCATTAGAATTACCAAATAATCCCATGTTTAGTATAGTATTATCTAGTAGAAAAACAGTTTTTTCACTAAAACTCACTTGATTCTAAAAAATTCTTGAAATAAACAAAAAAATCATTAGTTTAACAGATTATCTTTTGCGAATACTTTCATAGACGAAAATATGAACAAAATCATGGTTTCTAAACAATTTGAGGAGCAATTTTATAAATTTTGTACTGATAATAATATTGAATGGGATGATAAAAAAAGACGATGGGGTAAACCATTTCATCCTAAAATAAAAAATATTTGGGTTCAATCTGATAATGGAGATTTTCTAAATTCTATACGCCCAAAAGAAAAAGGATACTATGACTCAAAATTTTTAGGATGGGAACTTGGTGCCATCAAGAAAGAATATTGCTTTTGGTGTGGTAGAATTATAGAGGAAACAAGAAAGCATGACCCACGTTCAGAAACAGTAAAATTTTGTAATTCTACTCATAGAAAGGCATTTGGTAAAGTAAAATCTGATCAAGAAAAACTAGGAAAAATGTTTGCATCTAAATGAATATCTTTTAATCTATAATTCTGCTTCTAAATTTTTTCTTGGTTTAGTACTGAGATAAAATGCATGAGCACTAATGATAAATGCTGCAAGCCAAACTTTTGTTGCAAAAATTAAATTCCATGGTCTATCTGGATCAGGATATGCAATAGATAACATGTCGATATTGAGAATATTACCTTCAATCATATCTACAGTGATCTTTGCATTTAAGACCGTAAAATTGTATAATACCTCATACAGTGTAATAATTGCAAATCCTAACAACATTAGCTGAAGCAATGCCATTCTCCAACCAACAATTTTATTTCCTGCAGTTCTTCTCCATCCTATTCTTGAAACACAGTACCATCCAATAATTGTAGAAAAAAATATCCACGTTGAAACTCTTGAAAAATTTTCAAATGGTATGAAAGTATTTTGTATTGTTTCTCCCATTACATACGTTCCATTTTCCATCCATTCTATCATAGTAATGTAAACTCCAAAAACAAGACTTGAAACCATAATGAATCCACAAACATAGAAAATGTATAGGTAAACTTTGTAACCCACATCTGACTTTTCAAGATGACGTTGATTCATTATGCAAATTTCCTAATTTTGAAATATAAAAATTCATGCCTATTTCATGAGATTTATAGACTAGTTTTAAAGAGAATATCTGTTGAAAATTGCAATCAATGTTCCATTTGTAGGTAAAGACGAAATATCTGCAGTGACTAATGTCCTCAAGAATGGTGCACTTACATCAGCAGCTAATCAGGGAGGAGAATATGTACAAGCATTTGAAAAATCAGCATCACTCTTTATAAAATCAAAATATGTCGTTGCTGTAAATTCTGGTACAGCAGCTTTACAAGCCGCACTTTATGCTCTGGATATCAAAAAAGGAGACGAAGTACTCATTCCATCATTTACATTTGTTGCAACAGCTAATTCTGTTGTATCTACTGGTGCTAAACCTGTCTTTGTTGATATACTGAAAGAAAATTATACTATGGATCCTGATGATCTACAAAAAAAGATTACAAAAAAAACTAAAGCAATTATGCCTGTTCATCTTTATGGAAATGTATCTTTTATTGATAGAATCTCAGAAATTGCTAAAAAACATAATTTACCAATAATAGAAGATTCTGCACAATCATTAGGTTCTACATACAAAGGAAAACATGCTGGAACTTTTTTTGATTTAGGTTGTTGGAGTATGTATCCTGCAAAAGTAATG
>JANPCQ010000061.1:0-4256 GCA_031431055.1 Nitrosarchaeum sp. | reverse complement strand
TCAGACATCATGGATTCAGCCAAAGCTATAGCTTCTCCTTTTTGTGTATAAATTCCTACAATATCGCCTTTGTTTAGATTTGGAGAAATTTGCAATATGCCAGGAATTGCAAGTTGGGCGCCATGACATAATGCGTCTACGGCAGAATCACGAATAATTACAGATTTTAGTTCACTGAGTGCATACTCGATAGGTTTAATC
This sequence comes from Nitrosarchaeum sp., assembly GCA_031431055.1. GTDB lineage: Archaea > Thermoproteota > Nitrososphaeria > Nitrososphaerales > Nitrosopumilaceae > Nitrosarchaeum. The sequence goes on along the minus strand of JANPCQ010000061.1, from coordinate 4,055 downwards.
ATTTTCATAAGCTTAGTATCATCTTTTTTTTCTTCCCAAAATGCAAAAGCATTTGCAAGTTCATGTAATGTTACCAGACCATCAGACTCATAAAATTGATCAACTCTTGTTCTTCTTAGTTCTATCATAGTAGCACCAGGACCAAGAATTTCTCCAATGTCATAGTATAGTTTTCTAATGTATGTTCCAGCTTCACATAATATACGAGTTAAAAGTAATCTTTCTTTTTGCTCAAGTACTTCTAGTTCATAGATAGTTCTTGTTCTAGTTTGTCTAAGAACAGAAGAACGTTGTGGAGGCTTTTGGAAAATTTCTCCTCTGAACATATCAAGTACATCATCGAGTTTTTCTTTTGATGGGAGCGAATGAAATCTTCCAAGCGCATGATATTCTTTTGGACCATAAAGTAATACACCAAGTGCCTTGGTTGCCTCTCCAAGACCCAAAGGCAATACTCCTGAAACTTGAGGATCAAGAGTTCCACTGTGACCAATCTTTGGAATCTTTAAGATTCTTTTTGTCCAAGCAACAGTTTCGTGACTAGTAGGACCTGGAGGTTTATCTAAAATTATCAGACCATAATTGAGTAATTGCTCAAGAGTTCTTTTGTCATAATATGTTCCATATGCATCATCAGTGATATCCTGATCAATTACGATCAAATTCTGAAGTTGTTTGAGAGTCATAATAATTTTCTCACAGTTTCTTTTGCAATATTAATTACTTGAGTTGCATTAAGATTATCAGTGTCAATGATTTTATCAAATACAGATGTGTCATTTCCAAAATCAAAATGATATAATTTCTTGTATAATGCTCGGTTTTTATCATATCTTATTTTTGTTATTTCGTATGCTTCTTGCGAAGTCATATTATCTCTAGTTTGCATTCTCTTTGAGCTACTATCATGAGAACCAGCTAACCAAATTTTGATACCGTTACTAACTAACCATGGGAGAGTATAACTTGTTATGACCATTCCACCTGTGTTAAAAAGTTGGATTAATTTATCATCGACTTTCTTATCAAATTCAGAATTGTTTTCTCTTTGATTGAGAAATTTCATACCATCTTCAGTGTCCCACCAATCATCACCAATTACATCAAATCCTTGCTCGTTTGCCATTTCTTTTAGAATATCACCACCACTAAGATATGTTAGATTAAATTCATCGGCCAATCCTTTAGCTACAGTTGTTTTTCCCACAGCCGGGGGACCAGAAATTATAATTGACTTGGTCAAGGGCTCATGGATGTTTTTGTTAGTTTCATAATTATTCCACTAAACGCAATGGATGCTAGAAAATACCAAGCCCAAAGATATAGCGCATTTTCTTTTTGTGCACAAACATTATCTGGTTCTGCTGCTTGCGCTGCAGTACAAGTAAGATGAAAAAAATCGCCAGGAATTATGTTTAGTGAAATTGGAGATAATGCCACAATATGTGAAAATAACACAGGCAAGACAAGATAAAATATCAAAATTAAAGGAACAAATGTAATTAACATAGGTCTCATATTCATCTGCATCATTTCCATAGACATTTTGTTCATGTAAGACGATTTTTTATTTAGTGCATTGATCTTGTCCTGATCTTTTGATCTCATTGCAGCCATTCTTTCCTTTTGCCAAGAACGTGTCTCTTTCATTATTCGTTGTAGTTTTGTTTGATCAACCATTTTCTTTCTGACTCCAGCATTAAAGAGATTAAGCATAATTCCAAAGCCAGTTACTGCAAATGCAGTTAGAACTAGACCTTTGACAATAGGATCATCACTTCCTAGTGCAGCTTGGCTACCACTAAGAGATGCAAAGATGTCACCTTGAAGGAATACAGAATCCAAAAATAACAAGATAAAATTAAAATCCATTTTACAGTCCTATTGCTCTAATTATTTTATCAACTGATTCATCAATCTTTCCTTCTAGGTTAAGCACGTGTTTTACAGGAGAACCTGAAAGTACAGCACATGCCGAAATCATACCAGATTGTGCGTCTAATTCTTTTTTAATATTATCAATTGAAATCTTATCCCTATTTCGAGTATCATCTTTCATTCTTCTATTGTAAATTTCCTCAGGTTTTGCAGAAACAGACACAAAGTTGGTAGGTTTAAGAATTTTTAAAATATGCTCTGGCAATCCAGGATAGTAACCTTCAGGAGAATTAATAAAAGCGTGTGTATCAATGATCACTATATCGTCATTTAGCATTGCAAGTTTTTCAGCAGCGATTTTTTGAAGATTTCTTTGTTCAGATAGAGGTAATTTCCTTAGTTCATCTCTATCTTTAATGCCATTTTCTTTTGCAACTTCAAACATTATACTTCCAAAACTATTAACGCTAACACTTTTGTTATGATCTTTTAAGATTTCAGCTAGTTTTTGCAATAAAGAAGTTTTTCCAACGCCAGGTATTCCTACCACTACAACTTTTCTACTTTCTGCCAAGTAAAGCACCAAGACGTGGCATTACAACTTCTACTTGTTCTCTTACTAGTTGAGTGTAATAGTTGATGAGAATATCTACCATAAGCAAAATTCCAATTCCAGAACCAAAAACACCTAAAACATCAGACACACCAGCTAACAAGCCCAAAATTATAGAACCAAGAATTGTAACAGACGGAATGTATTTGGCCAGTAATGCTTCAACAGGTGCATTTGATCTTCTAAATCCTGGAATTTGTACATCTGCATCAAGTAAGTTTTGAGCTGCAGTCTTTGGTGATAAACCTCCAAGCTCAACCCATAATTTACCAAATAAAACTACAATGCCAACCATAAACAGTACATAGCCTACAGCTCTTCCAGGATCCAAGACTGCAATGTCTAATCCTCTTGGTGGAGTAATGTAATAGATTATTCCTCCGATTGGAGTTGAAGGACTAGTAGGATCAAATTGGCCTAGAATATTCATAAATACATTATTGTTTCGGGGGTTAAAGTTTGCCCACAACATCTGTCCCATAAACACCGCATTTGCTGTCAAAGCAGACGCCAAGATTACAGGGATGTTAGATACATACATCAGTTTAATTGGATATACTGCCGAGAACCCCCGGTATTTTGTAGAAACAATAGGAATTTCAATTTTCATTCCTTGGGTAAATACTAGAATTAATAGAATACCTACAGTCAGACATAATCCAAAAATACTAGGCAGTTGGTTTGAACGGAATAAGATATTGGATAAATCTCCATTCATCATTGATTGGCCAATATAGGGTATGATACCAATAGTACCGCCATCACCAGCTGGTAATGGACTGAATAAACTCCATAAAATTTGTTGAGCAACGCCAGCCATAATGAATAAACTGATTCCGCTACCCAGACCCCAGCCTTTTTGGACTAGTTCATCCATGAACATGATAATAATGGATGCAGCCATTAATTGGCCAATCATAACATACAAGACATATGGTTCTGGTACACCTGGACCATAAACAGCGGCTGCATATACAATAGATTCAGCTACAATTACAATGTAGGTTACTAGTTTAGTAGCAGTTTGAAATATTCCTCTTTCTTCTGGTTTTTTAAAGTCAAACTTTACAATATCTGAACCTTTAAGCAATTGCATCAAGAGACCTGCAGTAACAATAGGTCCAATTCCTAGTTCAACAAGCGTTCCTTGTTGAGATGCAAAAATGACTCTGGCAAATTGTAGAAAATCAAACTCGGGTGCTGTTGCTCCAAATAATGGAGTCTGCCCCATGACCATGTAGATCAATAATACTACCCCAGACCAAATCAATCTAGTTTGTAGTGATATCTTTTTTTTTGGTTTTGGTACTTGAGGAATATATGGTTCTGCTTTGAAAACAACTTTTCTAATAAGAGCAGTTACGCTACCTTCAGCCATTATCAGCTAGCACCTCTCCCCCTACTGATATTATTTTCTCTTCTGCTGTTGCAGTAAATCTTGGTACTTTGACGGTGTATGGATTAGATACCTTACCGCCACCAAGGAGTTTATCATATCCAGCAGTTATGAGGTCTATGATTTTCTTTCCTCCTTCTTCTTTACCAAATTTTGAGAATAGATCAT
>JANPCQ010000060.1:0-11838 GCA_031431055.1 Nitrosarchaeum sp. | reverse complement strand
GAAATTTTGATAAGGCAAGTCATTTGGCGCAACAAATTAAAAATTCCATCAGAGATAAAGTAAAACTTAGTTGTTCCATTGGAGTTTCAACAAACAAATTGATTGCAAAAATTGCATCAGATTTTAGAAAGCCAGATGGATTAACAGTGGTGTCACCAGAAAAAGTTGAAGAATTTTTAGAACAATTAAAGATTCGAGCAATACCTGGTATTGGAAAGAAAACAGAAGAGCGATTTACACAAATGAATCTTGAAACCATTAATGATCTGAAAAAATTAGATGTGTTTACTTTGATTAAAGAATTTGGGAGAAAACATGGGACTTACATATTTAACGCATCTCGAGGATTGGATAATGAGCCAGTAAAGGAAAGAGAGGCAAGCATCCAATACAGTAAAGTATCTACTCTAAAAAAAGATTCAAACGATTATAATTTTTTGGCAGAAAATCTTAAGGAGTTATGTATAGAACTACACGAAGTAGTTCAGAAAAACAATAGAATGTTCAAATCAGTAGGAATACAGTTCGTTCTATCAGATTTAACAAACAAAACAAAATCAAGAATGTTAAAAAATCATACGTCGAGTTTGGAAGAATTACAAAAAAATACAGAGCAGTTATTAAAAGAAGCGTTAGAAGAACAAAAAAATACAGTTAGAAGATTAGGAGTAAAAGTTTCAGAACTTTCAGAAATTCAGGGTCAAAGTAATATCACTAGCTATTTTTAGGAATAGATTTTCCTTCAGATTCTAATTTTTTTAACCTCTTTGTTTCGATTAGAATTACTATTAGTAAAAAGATAAACAGCCACGGCAAGAACATAATCTCACCTGCTATAGAATGAAATTCTTCCCATTGTTTTGCATCAGTAGTAACTTTGAGAGCATACCAAGACAAAGAAAATATTCTAATCATATTAACAACAATTGTTCCTGCAATTCCCAATCCAAAGTAAACAGCTTTTCTATTTCTAGGAATATTCATTTTTAATAGAAATGCACCCATGACCAAAGAATAGATGATTATACTATGTACACCTGCAGATGGCCAAAATACTTGAAGCACAATTGGTCCAAAATCACCTTTGAGGAACATTAGATTGTCACGTGCAGTAGCAGTTCCAAGATCAAACACATTTACTAACCATACATTTGTTTGCACCAAGTAAGGTACAACATATTGTAATGGACCAAGAGAGTCATATGGAAAAAATGCATCCAATGAAAGAATAATTGCACTGCCACCAAGAAATATTGGTCCAGCAGGCGCAATTCTTATCCATCGTTTACCAAAAAAGATACTAAGTGCAACAATTACAAAAATATCCAACACTATAAAATCCCACAGCCATGTCCAAGAATTGATTAGTTGTACGTTGAATTGTTCAGCAGATGATAAAATATAATCTCTTAATCCATATTCCAATCCAATAAGATATACAATCACCAGAATAGCCAATGGGATCACAGCAATCAATCTTTTTTTAGAAATGATAATTTTAAGACCAATTAATTCAGCAACAACAAATACAAGTGCAAAAAGAAATCCTCCTCTTCCTTGATTCCAACTTAAACTAAAGCTGTCAGGAAATGCAACTAGTGCAAAAATAATTGGACTGGCAATAATAGCAATTCCAATTATCAAGTTCTTGTTTTGCATTATATTTGAATTAAAAAGTGGTCAATAAATAGATCAAGATTACATTAACAGATCATAGAAAATCTCTCAGGGCAACAAAGATGTTCATAGTATGGATCAGATAGTTTGTCTTTGATCAAAAACACAACTATTGTGTAGTTACCAGTTTTTGGAATAGTTTTACTACATTTTACACATCTAAGCGTATCCATGAATAGTTTTAGCAACAAAATATACTTTAGAAACAGGATGTAATGATCTAAAATAACTATTTTACAATAAATTTAGCCACAAACCAATTTTACATAGTAAATTAGAAAAAATCTACAATGGTTTTCTGACGAATTAATTTCATAATATTCCCTTTTGAAAGCCATTCAGGTTTACTAATACTCATTTTCTTTGATGCTAATGTAAGAGCATCATCAAAAGTTTCACCAATTATTGGTGTTTGTCTCATTGCTGAACGAATACCTTCTCTTATCTGCCAAACACCCACAGGAATTGCATATTCAGGTCTAATTTCCCGTAAGATTATCACCCCGGATTGAATTTTATTTTTCACTAGATATTCAGTTACGCCTAATTTAGCTGCAAAATATGCACCAGCTATTGCTGGAGGATGATTAATTCCACGTGCATCCTCAAAATCAGAACCAAATCCTAAAACACCATTAGAATACCATGCTTCAATCATTTCATAAATCCATCTGTGTGGGAACAAAACTACCGAGAATAAGTTTCCAAGATGTTCATATGTGAAAACTTTGTATGAATCAATCAAAGTATAATTCAAAATTTCTTCAGTAAGAGATTTGGAGATAATATCATCGGTTGCAGTTATACTCCACTTGGTAGGAACGAGTTTTCTTTTTTGCCCAAGCATTCCAATACTAAAACATTTTTGAATTTTTGAGATATCTATGCCAGAATTATAGAGATGTAAAACAGCATCTTGTGCATTTAGATCTTTATCATAGAAAGTTTTTTCAATTGATTTTGTTGCAGATGTACCATAAAACTTTGCAGATTTGATTTCACCTATTGGTCCAAATGGAGCACTTTCTCCATCAAGGGAAATACTTGTAGATGTAGTTTTAGTGAATTGTAAATCAGAGTCAGTAGGTTTTGAGGACATTGTAATTTCTTGTAAATTTTCTATGTAACATCCTTCGGTTTGATGTATGGAAACTTTTTGAATGCCACGAATTAGATTCAATCTAAAATTAACAATTTCTTCAAGAGATCTACCTGCCCATCTTTCTGGATTGTCAAGTAAACTTGTATCACCGTGTATCGGAGGAACCATTGGTCCTACGAATACTTTGGGATAGTTATATGACCCTACAAACACTGATGGGGGACTAGAACCACTAATAGAATCAGATGAAAATAAATTTCCATACTTTGATAAATTCTCATGCCATTTTGCCAAGATTGCTCTTCGAATATTTTGTGAGTCAGACAATGAAATTTGGGCCTAAAATGTGCCTATTAAGGTGCCTAATCAGCAGAATTGACCATAACTTAACGTATGACGTTTAAAGAACAAATCCAAATACAAAATATGTCAATAAAGAGGATAGTCTCTTTTTTACCCAGTGCTACAGAATTGGTATATGAATTTGGGGCAGAAGACATGTTGTATGGAGTCACACATGAATGTAAATATCCTGAAAATGCAAAAACAAAACCGTGTGTTATTAGTTCTGTAATTAATTCAGATGAATTATCCAGCAAAGAAATAGATACAAAAACTTGTCAATTATTAAGTGAAGGAAAAGAAATTTTTACGCTACATGAAAAAAACATTTTAGAAGCAAATCCAGATCTCATAATATCTCAAGAAACATGTGAGGCATGTGCAGCACATACTAATCATGTTAATAAGGCGATTCAAATTTTACAAAAAAAACCAACAGTCTATTCGATGGATCCACATAATTTACAAGAAATAATAGAATCTGTAAACAAAATGGGAGAAATTATTGAGAAAGAAAATGAAGCAAAAAAGATCACAGAATCTCTGCAACAAAGAATAAAGTATGTAAAAAAATTTACACCAAAGATAAAACTAAAAGTTCTTGCAATAGAATGGATTGAGCCATTTTTTACAGCAGGCCAATGGATACCAGAAATGATCAAAGATGCAGGAGGTAAAAATATGATCAGTGTAATTGGAGAACACTCTAGAAAATTAAGTATTGCAGAGATCGTAGAATCAGACCCAGATATCATCATTATGATGCCATGTGGCTTTGACACATTTCGTACAATATCAGAATACAATAAGACATTGAAAGACAACAAATCATGGAATATGTTGAAAGCTGTCAAGAACAAAAAGATTTTTGCAGTAGACGCAAATTCTTATTTCAGCAAACCAAGTATTAGAACAATCACAGGATTAGAGATACTTGCAAAAATTATTCAGCCGGAGAATTTTTTGAATCTAAACGTTCCAGAAAACTCATTTTTACAGATAAAATAAGGGGTTATTCTTTAGTATCGTCTAATTCATCATATTCGGCATTTCTTCTACCAGGTCTAATTGGAATGTAAATGACTGACATGGGTTTTATTGATTTCACTACAAGATAGATTCCAAGGTTTTAAAAATTTGCCCTTTTAGTGTATGTTTGATACAATTTATTATTTTTGAGACCAGCATTTAGCTGACTTTACATTCGATTTTAAGTGATTTTACTGTGGTATAGTATGTAAAAGCCAATAATGTAATTGCCCCAATCCTTATTGGAAGTTCAAAATTTGTCAAAAACGCAAGAGTAGTGGCACCTACAGAACCAAATGTAGAAACCACAGCAAAACCGATAGGTCCACAGCTACAAGCACCAGCAACAGACCCAATAAATGAACTAAAAACACTGCCACTCATCTTTCCTTTGGATTTTTTCAAAATATTGATCCTGTAAACATTCATAGAAATTACCAAAGCAGACAATACAGAGAGAATCACAACTAACACAAATCCAAATTCTGTCCCTTGTGAGATATGGCCAACGATATATGGGTCCAAGAAAATATACTCTGAAAGAACTAACAATCCAATTAACATGAATGTAAAAATAACAACTGACAAAACAATGTAGAAGTGATTTGAAAATACAAGTTTTAGAGTTTGTACCATACTAAATCATTGAATCCAATACTTGTTTAAAAACAGAGTATGGTTGTGCACCAACAAGTTTTTGCTGTTGTCCGTCAGGACCTGCAATAAAAAATGTCGGAGTACCGCTTGCGCCCAATTTTTTTGCTTCTGCAATATTATACTGTACTCTTTTTGTATATTTTCCTGAATCAAGACAACTATCAAATAAATCCATATCAAGACCCAAACTAAATGCAAATGCTTTTAGTCGTTCAGAATTTGCCCATCCATTATCTATTTGAGATTCTTGAGCAGTGTACAGTTGATTATGATATTCCCAATATTTTCCTTGATCTTCAGCACAGTAAGATGCTTGAGCTGCTTTTGGGGAATCCATTCCCAAAAAAGCAAGATCCATAAAGACAAAGTTAGCTTTTCCAGTATCGACATAATTTTGAAACACAGTGGATTTGGTATTATGAAACCAATTATAGCACTGATGACATTGATAATCACCAAATTCTACTATTGTGATTTGGGCAGATGGGTTTCCTAATATTGATGAGCCCATTGTAGTAGAAACAGTTCCATGAGTTCTCATATCAAGATTCTCAGTTTCAACAGAAGATGAAGAAAAAGATACGATTGCACCTATAGCGATTATAGATATGATAATACCAATTAAAATTCCTTTTTTATTCACAAGTCAAATCTTGAAAAATTGTTTAAAAACTTATTCCAAATTATGAGAGGATTTACTCTTAAAGAGATTTATAAATTTGGAAATGGCAGTATCGATTGGACAGGTCTCACATAACACATTAGAGGAATGTTTAGCTAGGTGTGTCTCAAATGTTTTTCTAGAATCAAATATCAGATCACATCTTGTGCAGTAAACCTTTGAAATATTATTTTTAGGTAATTTTACCACTAGTGTTTTGTATAATTAGAACTTATAAAGATCTTGTTGAAAATCACATCTAAAAAAAGTTCAGACATGATCATTTCTAAATTATTAGTTTTGACTAGATGTACAACATTTTAGAAATTAAAACAAACACATGTTATAGATGGTAGGCAAAAAAAATCATAGATAGTGTATCTTCATGTGGTTTTGAAGTTCTATTTCATAGTTAGTGATAAATCCACAGTGAGTACATGAAAACAATTCAGATGGCGGAGAAGGATCTCGCTCAATGATTTTTCCTGAAATAGATTTAATCGATATGATGTCATTGCTAGAAATCACAGCAAAATTTTGCCCCTCACCAATTGACTCTAGGAATTCTTTGATTGCAGTTATTACCACATTTTTGTCAATTTGTTCATCATTTAATGAAGACAACATAAACTCATGAATCTTCAAAGTAGGTATTGCAGCAACTTGATCTGACACATAAACGACTAATTCGCTTTTTATAGATGCCACGTCTCTACAATCAATTGTAAGCATAAAGTTTGGTGAAAGAATCAATATTTTAGTTTAACAAATATTTGAAAATGATTATTATGGTTTGAAATAATCATTTTTCATAGATGAGAGATTCAGAGACATTCGGTGTGGAAAAAGGACATGGCGAAGAAATAGTTACATGGCTAAATGAACAATCCAAAGATCAAGGATCTAAATTTGAGGCACGATTGTATGGGTATACAGTGATTACAAAGAATTTTGGAGACTTTGAAATGTTTTCATGGATTGGAGATGTACAGATTGCAAGAAAAATGATCAACAAAGCAAGTAAAAGATTCAAGATTAAAGTAATAGAAGGAGGATACAAACCAAAAGAAAAGGTAATTCGAATGAAAAAATTTGATTATGCAAAGGTCAGAAAAGATGAAAAAACAATAGGGCAGTTAGAATTTGAAGCATCAAGATTTGGCAATGGTCAATGGGAGGTAAAAAATGAAGAGCGTCGTTAAAAAATATAGAAACAGGAGAAACGAAAGATGACAAAAATTGGAATAATTGGAACAGGAATACTTGGAAATGCAGTGGGTTTACATTTATTGAAATCAGGTTTTGATTTAACAGTATACAACAGAACAAAAGAAAAAACAAATGAATTAAAAAATAACGGCGCAAAAGTTGTAGATTCTCCAAAAAACGTAGCTGAAAATTCAGAATTAATAATCATAGTTGTAAAAGATGCAGATGTCGTAAAAGAAGTATCATTTGGAAAAAATGGAATCATTGATGGAAAGCATGAAGGACTGACAGTTGCAGACATGAGCACCATAAATCCAGTAGAATCAAAAAAGATTTCAAAAAAATTTCTAGATCATAAAATAATTAAATTAGATACACCAGTTATGGGGGGACCAAATGTGGCAATTACTGGAGAATTAGTATTGATGGCATCAGGGGATAAAAAGACATTTGATAGATTCAGAAATGTTTTTGAAAAAATAGCAAATAAAATATTTTTTTTGGGAGGAGATGGAACCGCTCATTTAGTCAAACTTGCAATGAATCTTCAAATAACAATGCTTGCACTTGCTCTATCTGAGGGAATTACATTGGTAAGAAGTGCAAATGTAGATCCAAAAATATTTCTAGATATTTTGAATTCAACTTATTTTAAAACTGGAATGAGTGAAAATAAAGCATACAAGATGATACAAGAGGAATTTGATGCAACATTTACCCTTGCAAATTTGAAAAAAGATATCAGCACCATTACAGATACTGCAAGATCATTTGGGATCAGACTACCAATGATCGAAAAAGCTGAAGAGATATACAAAGAGGCAGTGAAAAAAGGATTTGGGGATATAGATTATACAGGAATTTTAGCATATATCAAAAAAAACAGCTCTTAGCATAATAAATAAAAAACATGACTGAATTTTACCAAAAATTCTATAAGATACACCAACAAAATTACAATATGCGATTAAAAGACAAGGTGGCAATAGTTACTGGTGCATCAAGTGATATTGGCAAAGGTGTAGCAAAAAGATTTGTAGAAGAAGGAGCCACGGTAATTCTCATTGCAAGAAAGATAGAAGGATTAGAAAAAGCTAGAAAAGAGATAGGAAATGAAAAATCTACGGCGTTGATGTCATGTGATTTAACTAATGAATCCCAAGTAATGCAAACAATTAATCAAATCATGAACACATATGGGAAAATAGATATTTTAGTCAACAATGCAGGTGCAATCAATGATCCAGTTCACTTTCATGAAATGCCAGATTCTGAAATTAAAAAATTGATTGATATCAATTTGTTTGGAGTTTTTCATATCACAAAAGCTGTGTTAAACAAAATGTCAGATGCTAAAAAAGGATCTATTGTAAATATTGGTTCAATCTCAAGTGAAAGAGCCATACCAAGAGTTCATTTGGCAGTATACTCGGCAACAAAAGCAGCAATAACAATGTTCACAAAATCAATTGCAGTAGAATATGCAAGAAGAAACATTAGGAGTAATTGTGTAAATCCAGGAATTATTAATTCAGGCATGATAAAACCATATCTTGATGATCCACAAGCAAGAAAAGTTCTAGAAGAAAGATTGCCGTTAGCAAGAATTGGTGAACCAATAGATGTTGCAAATGCAGTTTTATTCTTAGCATCAGATGAGGCAAATTGGATTACAGGCACTATACTCAATGTAGATGGTGGAAAAACAGCTTCAGAAGGATAATCCTTTTTGAAGTAATACATTAGCGAGTAGTTGAGATACTCTAAGGGGTTCAGGAATAGAACCTTGCAAAGTTAATTCGTTTAAGAGTTGTTTAACTTCATAAATTGTACAGCCTTCATATCGTACAAAGAGATCATGAGAGGTATGCAAAGTAATCATTTCTCTTTTGCCTAATTTTTCATATTCGTTAATTTTAGATTCAAAGGATTTTGGAAAGTGATGTTTTATTGCATCTTCAATTCCATCAGATTCATTGTATGTAACTCCAATAATGGGTATTTGTAAAGAAGTGTATAGTTTTTTTATATCAACTACGTTATACATTGAAATAATTAACCCAGAAATTATCAGATAACTAATATCGGAACGATGTAGTTCTTCATACATGTGTAATATTTGATCAGTAACATCATTGCCTTCTAAAGTAGCACTTCCAAAAACAAATCCATCAATTACAAAATCCCTTCTCATTATTAATCCAGATAGAATGGATCTTGTTGAATTTTGTCTAAAGCTTTCAGCAATGGCAAGACCACGTAAACCCTTTTTTTCAAGATGGAGTGATCTCATTTTTTCTTCTCCTATTGTAAGACTTGTAGCTAAAAGCAGTAATTCCCATAAGTATCGCAGTGATTATAGACCAGAGTGCAAAAGAAGCAATATCAGATTCTGCCATTAAACAAACATAGATGAATTAAACATCTAAAGTTTCGGTTTAAAACAAGGTAATAAAATAAATTGTTGAAGAGATTTCTGAAACATCTAAATAGATTTGATATAGATAACTTTCATGCCTGAATTAATATGTCCAGATTGTGGAAAGCGCTTATTTCATGAAAATGAAGATACATTAAAGATAGAACAAACAATACATGGAAAATTCTGTAGGAAAAAAATGGGTGAAAACCATAGCTTCATGCATAGAGATCTAGCACATATGAGTACATTTGATTCGGAAAGAGAAAATGACACATCTGGGACACCAGTTTTAAAAAAATAACCTAGGCAAGTCAGGACATAAAATTACCTCAAAATTATATTCTAGGATCAACAAAGTAAAGAAGTTGGCAATAGAGTACCATTATGATTTAGTAGTAGTAGGAGGAGGTCCAGCAGGCTCGTCAGTAGCATATGAAGCAGCAAAAAATGGAATTAAGGTTGCACTTTTAGAGAAAGAAGAAACAATTGCACAATCAGTTAGAACCAGCGGGGTTACATGGATACAAAACATAAAAGAATTTGGTATTCCAGATGACTATTATAATCCAATTAAAAATTACTCATTTTGTTCACCAAATAACGAAGTTACAATTAGCGATACAATTCCACAAGCCGCAGTTTTGGATGTAAGAAAAACATATCGATGGTTAGCAGAGCAGGCAAAAAATGAAGGTGCAGATATTTTTCTCAAAACCAACATCAATAATGTGATAAAAAATGAAGACGGGGATATTGTAGGAGTAAGTGGAACAAGCGAGGAAGGAGAGGTAACATTTCATTCCAAAGTTATCGTTGATGCAAGTGGATTTTCTTCAACAGTTTCCAAAGCTATGGGGGTTGTAACACAGTGGGAAAGATTTGGAGCAGGTGCAGAATACGAAGTAAAAGCTGAAAATGTAGATCAAGAAACATGGTGGATCATGGTGGGTCAGAAATATTCTCCAGCAGGGTATGCATGGATTTTTCCTGTAGGAAAAAATATCGTAAGAATAGGAGTTGGAATTGGAAAACCAGAATCACAAGTAGACCCTACTGAGAGATTAAAAGAGTTGATGGACTCAAAAATTGGTCCAATTAGTAAGTTAGGAAAAATTACACCTATTGAATTTCATTATGGGTTGATTCCAAACGACGGGTTATCAAGAAAAACAGTATACAATAATTTGATTTTGGTAGGAGATTCAGCAGGTCAGGCTAATCCATTAGTATTAGAGGGAATAAGATATGCAATAAAATTTGGAAGAGTTGCAGGAAAAATAGCATCAAATGCAATAAAATCAGGAAAAACAGATGAGTCTGCATTGTATCCATATGAGGAAAATTGGAAAAAAGACATTCAAGCAAAAATCAAATCAGCAGGAAAAGTTCAAAATAGATGGATTGGGTTATCAGATGAAGAATGGGATAGGGAATTAGATATAATCAAGGAATTAAAACCTGAAGAATTTTTAGATTTTATTAAAGCAGATTTTGGATTAGCAAGTATGATAAAATTGGCAACACATCATCCAAAATTAGCAGTTAGACAGTTATTCAACTTGGTAAAAAGTAAAAACAAGTGACGCTCTAACAGTAAAACCCCAGAAAGACAATCTTCAAATTAAATCAAAAATACAACTAACATGTGTGAGCTGGAGCACGATACACTGCTACGGCAGAGGAAACTCCTCCCTCCATACAGGAAATGTGATCCGGAGATGGATAATCAGAGATGATTGGCAACGGAACAGAAAATAATCCAACCTGGCGCACAATGATGGCAAAACCTGAGATTTCCAGAGAAGGAATGAAAAAGACGTCCCACATGGAGCAAAGCCAAACAGAACTATAGGATCCTGTACCAAGTTCAGGTAGGCTGCAAAGCGTAATATCGTGAAAACAGAAGGAGGGTTACTCCCAGCACACACATAAATTTTTTAAAATATTTTAGTTTTTAGAGACTAACTCATTGAGCTAGCCTGTTCTTTACAAAGACTAGCATTACATCTGCATGTTGCATCACATAAACATGAACCATGCATTTCACAATCACATTCAGAGCCAATTTCTGCAGATGCAGCACAGCCACATGCTGCTTCCTCCTTATTGCTAGGAATTGCTGGAGGTGGGCTTTGTTTTTGGTCTTCATACACACTTCTAGTTTGGGTATAATCAGATGTATCAACAAGCTGTGCTTCGCCCCGGTTAGTTTGATAACCACCAGAAGATGCACTTGTTTGATAACTTACTAATCTACTTGGATCAATTCCTTGTTGCTCAGTTGTTTGATTCTTTAATGTTCTATTACTAAAGATGAAAAATGCAATACCACCAATTGCAGCCATTCCTGCCATGCCATAAACTATCATCACAGGAAAATCTCCAGTAGAAGTTGTTTGGTAACCTTCTGGAGGAGTGGGGGTAATTCCTGCAATTTCTAAACCATCAAGCACATCTAGTGCACCAAATCCAATTGCAGCAATATTTCCCTGATCAGATGATTGAACACTTCTAACTACATAATTTTGATCAGCAGATACAGGTGCTTCAAAAACTCTTTCCACTTGTCTTCCTTCTCTAAGACTACTTTCACCCATTGTCCAGCTAGATACAACAAATCCAGAGATAGACTCGTCTATTCCAAACTGTGCAGCATCAGAAGTAACTCCAGTAGGATCAAATAAAAAGTGCCAATTAGTCATTGGCTGTTCTAAAATATAATCAGCATTGATGAGGCCT
>JANPCQ010000059.1:0-2779 GCA_031431055.1 Nitrosarchaeum sp. | reverse complement strand
TGTAATTATCTCTGCAAAATAGTTTAGACTTTTAGAATAATATACATGGAATGAATGCTGTTGCTGGAATGCATTCATTCATAATTTATGATATAAAAAAATGGATTGTCCCTATTGAAAGGGATCAATAAATGGACAGTTCACTATGTGATCTGAATCCATTGGTCTTGCTAAACTAACATTGATTTTGCCTTCACTTGTGTAAAAGTTGATGTCATCTGTTGTCTGCAGTAATACTGCATCTGTTTTGTCTTTCCAATCAATTACAGATATTCTCCACATTGGGGAATAGTTTACATCACCAGGAGCTCCTGCTGCAATTCCAGGTTGGAATCCCATTGGACCTGAGCCTTTGATTCCATTTGTAAATTGGAACAGATCAGTTGCAGCTGAATTTGCAATCAGACTAGCAGAAGTTGGTGTACTGATTACACCCATCATTTCAGCAGGACCAGAAGGTGTTGCATCAGTTACAATATAGTAGATTGTTTTTCCATCTGGACCCCATCCGCGATGAGCAACAAATGTCACTGTCATCTTTTCTTTGTTGATTTCAGTAATTTGTCCACCACCGTATGGAGTATCATCAGATAACATCTTGTCCTCTTTTATCATCATCTGACCTTCAGGCCAAATGATTTGAGGCATGTTTACTACTACACTAAGTGGAGATAGTGTTACCTTGCCAGATTTTTCAGCATCCATTATCTCTTGTTCTGATTTGAGAACTGTTGGAGTGACTCCTTGATTCCATGTTACGTGAACATGAGATGTTAGTGCACTGTATGTATCAGTCTGTGCAGGTGTTGATGTAAAGACCTGTCCTTGAAATCCGTGAATTCCATCACCTTTTACACCGTTAGTGAAAAAGTATGTTGTAGATAGGGCTTCTTTTGGTGCATTTGCCAAAAGTGGTGCTAGTTCTACTTTCCATTTTTGCTGTTCTGTGATTAAATCTGCGTGTTTTTGTTCACTAGCATCAGTGATGATATAGAAAACATCACCATTATTGTAGAATCCATGATGTAATGGAATGGTTGCTGGAACGTTTGCACGAGATAGTTTTAGAACAGAACCTAGATCTGAATTGTCTTGCATGGATGACATTGATTTGTCTTCCATCTTTTCAGATTTTGGAGATGTCATAGAAGGTTTTGCTGGAACAGTAGATGTTGTTGGTTTTTCTTCTTTGATAGCATCTTTGCCGCCAGGAACTTCAGAGCACAGTCTGTCTCCGCAGACTATTCCTTTGTTTTTAGAACCATAGGAACTAGATGGTACTCCTTTTCCTTTTTCAGCATCTGCTTCAGTGATGTAATTTGCAGTCAATGCCATTGTAATCAATGGTAGGATTAGCAATAATCCAAAGTATTTGATTGACTTCATTGAAGGTCAACTTTTCAAGTAACGATAAAAGGATTATTCCAAATTATATCCAAATGAGATTATGATTCAAGCATCCCATTCAATAGCACGGCAAGTATTTACTAACAAATCTATGATACAAATTTGCCTTAACAAGAGATTATAAAAATTACATTGAATTATCTTTAGGTTTTAATTTTGTTCGAAGAATCTTTCTAATAACAAAATAAATCACAGATATCAAGATAATGGAAATTATTCCTAGATAAACAATGATCTCACTAAATTCAGATGAATTATCTACTGATTCAGATACAGGTACAAATTCCTTTGGAATTATTCGATATATTTTTCCATTAGATAATGATACAATATACAAAAATCCATCTGGTCCTTCTTCAACATCTGTAATTGCACCAAAGTTAGTTCCAAACAAAATTTCTTCATTTGATTCGTCAATGTTTAATGTATTGTCTTGCAAACTAGGCGAATCAAAAACAAATCCGGTTCTATCTTCATTTAGTTCAAGACGATAAATATTTCCATTAATACAATCTCCGACAAATATTCTATTTGTTTGTGCAAATTTTTCTGACGTACTAAATGCAATTCCAGTAGGACAAACTGGTTTTTCCCACACAAATTCTGGATTACTATACACAAAATCTCAGTATTTTGGTAATGAATCAATTCTAGTTTGATTCTCTGTAATGCCCATTATCTCAATCCAACCACTGTTAAAATTTTCTGGCACCAGATTAATCTCATCATTTGAATCATCTCCATTTTCAGTATCCCATAAATTTCCAGTTATTGGGTCTACTGTTAATCCAAAGCTATTTCTAATTCCCATCGCATAATATTCTCCTGGTGGATCTATTCTGAGAATTACACTAGTATCGTTTTTCCAATCAGCATCTTTATTCTGTAATCTACCATAATTTCCATTATCTCCAATCACTGCAAATGTCTGCCCACCAAAGCTAATCATTGCACCTCCATTGTGATAATAATTATCACTTGGTAATGTCTTGAGCAATACTGGATTTACTAATTTTTCGCCATCCCAATCATATCGATAAATTCTATTTTCAATTGCCTTTCCTGCATCAAAATCAGATGCTGTAAAATATACATACACTTTGGAGCCATCAGATGTAATTCCAAGCATTCCTCTTTCTCCATCTTTTGCAACAGATACATCCAAAACAGGCTCTGGCTGCAAAACTCTATCTCTTACCAGCCTAACTATTCCATCATATCTTTGCAATACTAAAATGTCGTCTCCAAGAAAGGTCATAGTGGTTGGGCTATTTGGAATACTTTCTGCCATAAATTGTTCCACTACATAATTTTCATCAAGAACCTGAGGTAATGACTGGTCATTGGTATGTCCTGCAAATGTTTGTGGGAG
>JANPCQ010000058.1:0-1934 GCA_031431055.1 Nitrosarchaeum sp. | reverse complement strand
GAGTCAAAGAGTATGGCGGATATGAAGTTGAGACTCCAATTATGTATGACTCTAATCACCCAAGTATGGTTAGTTACTTCAATAGATTTCCGGCAAGACAATACAACATTGATTCAGAAGGGAAAAAGCTATTTTTGAGATTTGCTGCGTGTTTTGGACAATTTCTAATGGCAAATGAGTATCAAATGTCATACAAGAATTTACCCTACAGACTATACGAATTAACTCGTTACAGTTTCAGGCGTGAACAATCTGGAGAACTAGTGGGATTAAGACGACTGCGTGCATTTACAATGCCTGACTGTCATGCCTTTTGTAAAGACATTGAGCAATCTATTCAAGAAATTAAAATTAGATTTGATTTATCACGTGATGTTCTAAAAGAACTTGGCATTGTAGATTCTGACTATGAAATGGCAATTCGATTTACGGAGGATTTCTATAATGAAAACAAGTCTTCCATTGAAGAATTAGTTAAGAAACACGGTAGACCCGTACTAGTCGAAATGTGGAAGGAAAAATTCTTTTATTTTGTTTTGAAATGGGAGTTTAACTTTATCGATAACATGGGAAAAGCATCTGCACTTTCCACTGATCAAATAGATGTTGAAAATGGAAATCGTTACGGAATTGAATTTGTAGATGAACACAATGTTCGTAAACACCCTATAATTTTACACAACTCTCCAAGTGGTGCAATTGAGAGAATAATCTATGTATTATTGGAAAAGGCAGCACAAGATATCAAGGAAGGACGAAAACCTCAATTCCAATTATGGCTTGCACCAATACAAGTGCGCGTAATTCCACTAAAAGAAGAGTTCTCTGGCATATGTGACACTTTGGCTGATAAAATATCATCTCACAATATTCGAGTTGATATTGATGATAGAAACGAAAGTATCGGAAAAAGAATCCGAGATGCAGAAAAAGACTGGATTCGCTATACTATTGTAATTGGAGAAAAAGAAGCAAATTCGGAAAATCTAAGTATTCGAGACAGACAAACAGGAGATGTTAGAGAATTGACATTTAATGATTTTATTAATGAAGTAAGTGAGCAAACAAAAGACAAACCATTCACTGGACTAAACCTTCCAAAGTATCTCTCACAGAGACCACAACTGATGGTGTAAAAATGAGTTTTCTCGATTTATACATGAACAAAAATCCTCTAATCACCGCGTCTGGTGACGATTCTGAGCCTGTGGCAACTGTATTTGGAATTCCTTTTGACTCTACTCACTCTTACAAACCTGGATGTAGGTTTGGGCCTGATGTAATTCGTGATGCATTTAACAATATTGAGATATTTCATCCCCAATTTGGCATTGATCTGGAAGCTGTAAACATTGAAGATTTAGGAAATACAACTCATACAGTTTTGGCAAGTGAGATGATTGACATGGTTGGCAAAATCACAAAAGAGCTAGTTGCAAAAAACAGGCAACTGTTCATTTTAGGTGGTGAACACTCTCTCACATATGGTACATACATGAGTTTCCCAAAAGAAACTGGCTATGTTGTATTTGATGCTCATTATGATTTACGTGATGAATATGCAAACACCAAACTAAGTCATGCTGCTTATCTTAGAAGAATTGTAGAAAAAAGAGGTGCAGATAATATCTTACACGTTGGTGCACGAGCATTTGTAAAAGAAGAACTTGAATTTCTAAAAGAACACAACATAAAAACAATCTCTGATAGACAAGTACGCGAAGGAAAAGGCCCCCAACTTTTAAAGGAATTTGCATCTTCATTTGATTCAATGTATACTAGTTTTGATCTTGATGTATTGGATCCTGCGTATGCCCCAGGTGTTGGAAATCCTGAAGCTGCAGGTATGACCTCTCGTGAACTCTTTGATCTAATTTATTCACTTGAAAACAAAAAAGTAACTGGTGTTGATATTGTGGAGCTAAACCCTCAAT
>JANPCQ010000057.1:0-2464 GCA_031431055.1 Nitrosarchaeum sp. | reverse complement strand
GCAAATGTTGCAACAGAAAACCCCAGTATTGTAATAATCATAGATTTTTTTCTGCCAAATTTATCTCCATAAATTCCAAAAATCACAGAGCCAAGCGGTCGCATTATTAGCGTGACTGTATATGATGCAAATGTTGCAAGGATACTAAACACAGGATCTTCAGATGGAAAAAATAATTGGCTAATTGAAGGAATAACTAAAAGCATCAACACAATATCGTATCCATCCAAAGACCATCCAAGAAATGATCCGATAGCGATTTTTTTCTGAGCTACAGTTAAACTCAATAAAATATTTCCAGTCTAGTTGTATATAGGCTTGATTTCAAAATAGAAAAAGTTCCACACATGGTAGAAATAGAGAAACAACCTAACAAATAGAATAAAACATGCCAGAAATCAATATCAAAGAATATGAAAAGAGATGCCAAGACATACTTGAAGATGACGAAGTAAGATTTGCAGGACTCTTAGATGAATTTGGAAAACTACTTGCTGGAGGGTACAAACAAAATATCAACCCCAGATTGACAGAAGAGCAGCATGATTTAGTGTGTAAAGAATTGGCAAGCAGAGTTGCAAAAAGAAAAAAATACGACACTGAATTGGGGCATGTGAAATATTCTGCATCTCGCAGAGAACATGTTGTAATAATGAGCTTTCCAATTTATGAAAAAGTAATAATGATAGTGGCAGAACCGCACGTAAACATTGACAGATTGTCATTTAGGATAATAGAGAAACTAGGAAGCCAATGGGGTGAGTTTTTTGGAAAATAAATTTTAGAGTTTAAAAGAATTGTAATTTTTAATATGAATATGTAGCAACTACATTACAGTGCTTTTGAAATCATTTATTGTAGAAATTGTACGCTTTGTCTCATGACCAATATCATGAATAGTTGCACCATTGTATTTTTTATCAAGGTACCTACCAGCCAAAATCATAGTAGCGCCTATTGCATTAGTAATACCAGTAGGTTCTGGAATCCAAAATATAATAAATCCAATTTTTTGGAGTTTTTTACCTGGTGCGGATGCTCTTTGTACACATCCCAAAGACATAGCAGTTGATTTACCGTCAAATTTTGACATGTCCGTGTATAGTGAAGCTCTTCTTTTAGCAGAATCAGAAACCTTGCGTAGTTTTACCAGTCGTGTCTTTAGATGATCAACCATGAATAGGCATTTAGAAAAAATTAGTTAAGATTCAATGATCAATATCGATTACTTGCAAGTCAATAAAGAGTAACTAGGAACAAGGGACATCCAATTATACTAGGTTCAGATTAGATACAAAGACACATTGAAGACAAAAAATTCCAAGAGACTAGAGTCAATCAAAGCAGCTCACCAATCAGAAAAAGCAAGCTATAGTACAAGAATGGAAGACTATCTAGAGGTAATTTCAGAGTTGGTAGAATTAAAAGGGTATGCCACAACATTGGATATTTCACGATACATGAATGTAAGTGCACCAAGTGTTACAAAGATGCTGCAAAGATTAGAAGAAAACAAACTACTAGAATATGAAAAATACCACGGGATTAATCTGACAGATAGGGGCATGCAGATAGCTTATGAGATAAGACAAAATCATGGAATTTTGTTAGAGTTTTTTGAGATTTTAGGGGTAAATCATGAAACTGCAAATAAAGATACAGAGGGAATTGAACATTATTTGAATCCAAAAACAATAAAGCAATTAAGAAAATTCATTACATTTCTAAAATCAAACCCAAAAGTTTTAGATAATTTTAAAAATCCTTGAGAAATATTTGAATGTCACTTTGAGATGATGCAAATTTCATAAGAGTTCTTGAAGCCTCAGAACGTTTAGGAATTAGTATCTCACCTTTTTTGCCAATTCTGACAGATGTCACATATTTGTCATGCACATAGATATCAGCGTGCATTGAGGAATATTCTCTGCCAACAGTTAATGATAACGCAGTTTTGGATTCTGAAAAAGTAAATGGCAGATCACCAGATGAATTGACAGAATCAGAATTTTTTTCAACAACGTCAATGTGAATTTTGAGTAATTTTTCAATCTCGTTTATGTTAGAGCCGCCCTTACCGATAATGGATGACATGTATTGCTTGTCAACTAGAACTTTTACTTTATTATCAGATAGTATCTCGACTTCTACTCTGGGATCAAATTTCCTAAAGATGTCTCGTATTTTGTCTTCTGCGAGTTTCTCAATTCCAACTTTTGGCGCTTTTTTTGAGACTGGAACTATGACATTTTCTTCACCAAAAGTATAGATCTCATGCTCTAGTACATTATCGGCAAAATTTCTAATCTCAATTACAGGTCTTGCCAAATCAGACTCTGTCATACCGGTGGGAACTTTTACTACAAGCTCCAAGTCATAGATTTTACCAATGTGCCCATCTTTGACAAAAACTACAGTGTCTATAACATTTGGAATTATTCCAAGCTCGATTTTTCCAATAAAA
>JANPCQ010000056.1:0-2347 GCA_031431055.1 Nitrosarchaeum sp. | reverse complement strand
GACTACATTTTCTATACTGACTGGGCTTGGACTTCGTTCACGGTATTTTCAATATCGCAAACGTTGATGCTTTGCGTAGGCGCAACATATTACCTGACATTTACAGGTGTTCCAGGAACAGCAACGTATTACGCCCTAATTATGACAGTATACACATGGGTAGCAAAAGGCGCATGGTTTGCACTAGGTTATCCATATGACTTCATTGTAACACCAGTTTGGTTACCATCAGCAATGTTGCTTGATTTGGCCTATTGGGCGACAAAGAAGAACAAGCACTCCTTGATACTGTTTGGCGGAGTACTGGTAGGAATGTCTTTACCGTTATTCAACATGGTAAACCTGATAACAGTAGCAGACCCACTAGAAACGGCATTCAAATATCCAAGACCAACATTGCCACCATACATGACACCAATAGAACCTCAAGTAGGTAAATTCTATAACAGTCCAGTAGCACTGGGTGCAGGTGCGGGTGCAGTTTTGTCAGTTACATTTACAGCGTTAGGTTGTAAACTAAACACTTGGACATACAGATGGATGGCCGCTTGGTCAAAGTGGGACTAAAACTCCAACCTTTTCCTTTTCATTTTATTATTTTATGATTAGAGTATTCTAATCTCAAAATTTGATTAAAAAATATTGTACATGTTGTGATCTTTTGTTGCCTCTTTTGACAATATGCGATATCTTGATGATTACATGTGAAGCAACAATACGGCCAGATTCTAGTTACCCCAAAACCCTTTGTGAAATGGGCTGGAGGAAAACGACAATTAATTCCAATATTGAATCAAAATCTTCCAGAGTCTTTTGGTACGTACTATGAGCCATTTCTTGGGGGTGGTGCTTTACTATTTCATATTCTTACAGACAAAAATGGTCAAAAATGTAGTATTTCTGATTTAAACTCTGATCTTGTATTGGCATATACTACAATTAGAGATAGAATCGATTCTCTAATTGCTTCTCTAAAAAACCATGAAAAAAATTATCAAAAAAATTCTGAGTCATACTATTACTCTATTCGCGAAAGTAATCCAAGAAGCGAAATTGAAAAAACATCTCGACTGATATTTTTGAATAGAACTTGTTTTAATGGACTTTATCGTGTAAACAGTAAAGGAAAATTTAACGTACCTTTAGGAAAGTACTCAAATCCAAATATAGTAAATGAAGAAAATCTTCATGCTGTCAGTAATATCTTACAATCAAGTAGAATTTCCATCAAATGTAGGGATTTTGAGGCAGTTCTAAGAGACGCTAAAAAAGGAGATTTGATATATTTTGATCCTCCATACCAACCAACAAGTGCCACTGCAAATTTCACAAGCTATACTAACAAAGATTTCACATATGATGATCTGACAAGATTAGCAGAACTTTGTTTAAAATTAGATTCTCGAGGTTGTAATGTATTATTATCAAATTCTGACTCAAAAGAAGTGACAGATATCTTTGCCAAGAATCCATGGAAAATAACCCGGATAGAAGCAAATAGATCAATTAATTCCAACTCTAAAAAAAGAACTGGTCATTTTGAACTTTTAATAAAAAATTATTAAAGCTCCGAACGGGATCTGAACCCGCGACCTTTACCTTACCAAGGTAACGCTCTACCAGGCTGAGCTATCGAAGCACAAATTTTAGCAATTTAAAATCCTTATAATTCTTGATTATGACTCCAAAATCTCTAAACTGTTAAATTTCACACAAATTTCTAGACTTTTGGAGGAGTAATCAAGCCTGGCCAAAGTAAGCACTTGTGCTTTTGGACATGCAGGACTTAAGATCATAAAAATGGGTGATCCTGTCTCTCAGGAGTTCGTGGGTTCAAATCCCACCTCCTCCACTGCTCTTTATTTTAGATGTTTTATTCCTCTAGAATTCAAAATTTCGTATACGTCAGGAAGTGAAAATACAAATCCAATATGAACACAATCTTTTTCTTCACATAGCTGACAAAACAATTCTCCTTTTTGTACTGCAACTTCTGCAATTCTATTTTTGATATTATCTTTTAGAATAACACGATCATCATCTACGGAAATTTTTTCAATCTTTGGAGCATATCTTGCAAAAGTCTTGTCCTTTTGCATCATCTCTTCTAACATGTAAGTTACATAACCTGAAAAACTATTGACACCTTTCATTGCAAGGCTGTCTTTGTTTTTTTGATATACATCTTGGAATTTGTCATAAACAGTTTCTGCAACAGTTATTGATTTGAATCCAGCTTTTGGCAATTTACTTTCCCTTACCGTACAATAAAGTACCGAAGTATATAAGATTTTATTTTATGGGTACTGTCCAATTAGTGGGACATAAAACAACTGTAAACACTCGG
>JANPCQ010000055.1:0-1956 GCA_031431055.1 Nitrosarchaeum sp. | reverse complement strand
TAGGATTTCAATACCCTACAGAAGTATCAGGGGTAGGATTCTCACATTTTCTTAGAACAGCTTATAATTCACTTAGCAAGGCACTACAAGGAGAAAACAGAGAAGTATTCATCACAGTAAGAGAATTTCAAAAATATCTTAAAGAAAATTTGAATAAAGTTGGATTGAAAGAAGAATTTCTTTCCAGATACCTTAACGAAGGATTCTCAGGAGGAGAAAAGAAACGAGCAGAGGTGTTACAGA
The DNA here is from genome assembly GCA_031431055.1 of Nitrosarchaeum sp. Taxonomy (GTDB): domain Archaea; phylum Thermoproteota; class Nitrososphaeria; order Nitrososphaerales; family Nitrosopumilaceae; genus Nitrosarchaeum. Next base: position 1,713 of record JANPCQ010000055.1, on the reverse strand, counting down.
TGGCAGTTTTAAAACCAAAGATTTCAATTTTAGATGAACCAGATTCGGGTTTAGACATAGATGCTGTTCAAGCAGTAGCTAAGGCAATAAGTCAAGTTTCAGGAAAAGATGCAACTGTAATTGTAATTACGCATTATGCAAGAATTTTAAAATTCTTAGATAAATTAGATTATGTTCATGTCTTTGCCAGGGGTCAAGTCTTAAAAACAGGTGATGCATCACTGGCAGATAAATTAGAAAGCGAAGGGTATGATTGGGTTTTAGAACAAAAAGTCTAATTAAATTTTTAATAGTTTTTACAAAATTAACAAGCAGGAATAATTTTTGACAATGTGCGTGCTATATGAGGTAAACGTCGAATTTAACAAAGAATTTCTCAATATTAAAGAAAACCAAATTACAATAGGAATAAAATCAAAAGGAGAGGCCAATAAAGAAATTATAAAAAAACTAGCAAAACATTTTGTGGTATCAACGTCGTTAGTTCAAATAAAATCAGGACATAAATCTAAACAAAAAATTATACAAATACAACATTAGAAAATCTAGTTTTTGTTTAAATAGGGTTTTAAAAATGGAAAAGCATGGAAGAAAATAGTAATGAACAGTATTTTTTCAATTTCTCATTCTTTCAAGTAGATCCTAAATGGAGGTGGATGGCAGATTTAGCAAAAGAAGAATCAGCCAAAGAAGTAGAAAATGTAATTAAGAACTCTGGAATAAAATTTAGAACATATTCAACTCTAGGACTAAGAGATGATGCAGATTTTCTGTTTTGGTTTGCAGCAAAGACAGTTGAAGAAATTCAAAGTGTGATAGAAAAATTATACACAACTGTTTTTGGAAAATACATTATACCATCGAAAACATATTTGTCATGCACTAGACCATCAATTTATATAAAAACAGGAAAAACACTTGGTTTTGTTGCAGATAATGAAATGAAAAAACATGTAATTGTTTATCCTTTCACAAAAACGAGGGAATGGTACCTACTACCAAAAGAAGAAAGACAAGCAATAATGGACGAACATATTGAAGTTAGTAAAAAATATCCGCAAATTATTCTAAACACAACATATTCTTTTGGAATTCATGACGAAGATTTCATGTTAGCATTTGAAGTGGACCAAATTAGAGATTTTCAAGATTTGATAATGGATTTGAGAGAAACAAGAGTTTCAAGATATGTCCAAAAAGATACTCCTATGATCGTGTGTGTTAAAAAAGACATCATTCCGTTAATAGGAAGTCTTGGCTAGTGGAATCTCTAAAAGAGTGGGCAACAGTAGTTAATGCTCTAGAAAACGGTGATCAAACAGTTCTCCTCAGAAAAGGAGGAATATTAGATGTGGCATCAGGATTTAGAATTGAATCAAAAAAATTCACATTGTTTCCTACACAAGAACACCAAGAGCAAAATCACATAAAACCACAATTTCATAAATATCTCGAACAAGTAAAATTGAATCTACCAAAAAGCGGATTTAATAGAATTACATCATATGCGGAGGTATTAGCAGAAGCAGATATTTCATCTGAGGAAATAATCAGGAAATTATCATCATTTCATATTTGGAGTGATTCATACATCAATGAAAGAAGAAATTGGAAACCAGACAACCCAATGAAAGCAATATTTTTAAAAGTCTATAAAATTCCGGAATTTAATACTCCTATAAAATCTGAATATCAGGGTTGCAAATCTTGGAT
>JANPCQ010000054.1:0-5310 GCA_031431055.1 Nitrosarchaeum sp. | reverse complement strand
GTACTTCTTTTTTTGCTGATTTCTTTTCTTTATAATGTACTTCTTTTTTTGCTGATTTCTTTTCTTTAGAAGGTACTTCTTTTTTTGCTGATTTCTTTTCTTTAGAAGGTACTTCTTTTTTTGCGGATTTCTTTTCTTTAGAAGGTACTTCTTTTTTTGCTGATTTCTTTTCTTTAGAAGGTACTTCTTTTTTTGCTATATCTATAGACAGTTTATCTTTGTTCTTTGTCATCTAATCACCTTAATTTTTAATATAACTCCTAACCATACATGATTTCATTCCTATTTAATAGTAAATTTTCCACTTGCGGTTATACTACTCTTTTGATTCTGATCGTTTATTTTCACGACTAGCTCATATTGACCAGGTGTATCTATTATTTCAGAAAACTCATCATCCATAGGCAAAAGGACATTATTTTCATCAAAACATTGTTTGAAAAATCCACTTTGTGTAATTACAGTGTTTTTTCCAGAGTAAATTGTGACATAAAGATCTCCACAATCAAAAAAGGGATCATCAACGTTTACTTGTATTTCAATTGGAGTAGAAGCAAGATATTGTTTTTCCAATCCAATTATCTGAATGGATTTATCATGAGTCAGGGTATTTGTTGGACCAACACGCCACATGTTAAGCTCTCGGTCAGATGATTGAAGAACATCTGCCATAACTACAGAGCCAAAAGCAATTGAAAGTACAATAGGCAAAATAAATACAACGTATGCTAATCTAGTTGCCATTTCGTTTTTTCACCTGCAATTCCCTTATATCTATTTAGCAAAATTTCAATACTTACGATGAATTTGACGAATGAGTTAAATCGAAGCCGACTAAATATTGCTAGATGCGACTTAGAAAATTTAGAGTTAGAGCATATCGTTGCATTCATGATTCTGGTGAAATTACAGTGGGGGATTTAGCAGCTTTTGTTGGAAGAAATGAAAGTGGAAAAACAACAATTCTACAAGCACTAACTTTATTGAACAGAGATGAAAGGGTTTCAGAATTAGATCTTTGTGATGAATTATCAGAAGAACTCAAAGGAGAAATCAAACTAGCTGAAGGAGAATTTGAATTAAATTCAGATGAAATTAGATTACTCAAACAATCATTTCCAGGTTTACCTGAAATAAAGAAAATAAAATTATTTAGAACTAATAAAAAACCAAAAGTGCAATATGAATTTGAAGATATTCAAATTAGCGAAGAGCGAAATAGAGATCTAAACTCTTGGGAGAATTTTTCAAATCAAATATTGAGTTTTTTAGACACCATACCAAATCATCTTAGAATTCAAATAGATACAAAATTATTTGAAGGCTCTTCCCCAAAAAATCAGGAAGCGTTTGATAGTGGAATGGCTGAATTTAGTAATCAATTTCACGTAATAGCCGTACAAGAGTCAAAAGTTATCGAAGAGTGGGAAAAAATCTATGAAAGTCCTGAAAATCAGTTCTCTAAACTTCTTAGTGGAGAGAGTGAAAAATCAGCTTTGGAGAATTTTATTGCAGCGGAATTACACCCTCGTTTTGTATATTTTTCCGATTACAAAAAAATCTACGGCAACATCAATCTAAATGAATATCTTCGAGAGGAAAAAGGAGAACAAGTGAGCTCGATAGAATTTGTTGAAGAATTCGACAAGGCTGAAACGGTAAGAAATCTTTTCTATTTAGCAGAATTAGACATTAAAGCATTAGATGAAGTTAAAGGAACTCCATCAAAATGCATCAAAATACTCAATACTGCAAGTAACAGACTAACTAAGAAATTAAATCCTGCATGGAAAGGAGACCCAATCCATGTTGATTTGAGATACAATCCAGGAAACATCATGAGTGTGGTAATTTCTGATGTACATCGTGATGGAACAGTAACCAATACAGGCTTGCTAAATAGAAGAGCTGAGGGTTTCAAATGGACATTTTCTTTTATTGTAAACTTTGCAGCAGAAACACAAAGAGCTGAATTAAAAGAAGCAATATTACTTTTGGATGAACCTGCAAGAAATCTTCACCCTACACAACAAAGAGGGATTTCAGATTTATTGAAGAGTTTAGCAGGTTCAAATCAAGTTTTGTATGCTACTCATTCACCATTCATGATTTTTGATTATACACCTGGAAACCTACTAGTAGTAGAGTTAGATAAAAGAAAACATCTTAGTAAAATTTTTTATGATTACTGGAATGCAGATGATAAAACACTAACACCAATACTATACGGTTTATCAAGAGGATTAGTTGAGTCTATTGTAGATAGAGAAGTTGGAACTAACTCTAGACCAGTGATTATTGTAGAAACAATGTCAGATGCAATGTATCTAAATGCTTTTGATAAATTTTTACAAGATCCAAATATTTCAATGAATCCACTAAATGTTGTAGCTGCATACAATAAAAATTCGGTATTACCTCTAGCAATTTTTTACAGAAATCATGGATATAAAACATTTATTTTATTAGACAATTCAGATGAATCTAAACAAATTTCAGCTCAGTTAGTATCAAACGAATTCTCACCAATTCAGACAATATTTTTTGAGAGAGATGGAAAGAATTTAGAATCAATTGAGGACTATATTGTTCTAGAAGATTACCTTCATGCAGTTAATCAAACATATGAGATTAGATTAAGAAAAGAAGGTTATTCAAATCTCACAACTAGAGAGGTCACTTTAAAGGAAAAGAAAGGAGTTTTAGACAATTTGAGAAAAATTTGGGAAGAACATAGAGATTATGATTGGGGTCAATTCGATAATGAGGAAATCACTCGATATATTTGTGAAAAAATTACCTTAGAAGAGACGGATTTCTTATCAGACAAAACCAAAGACCAATTTAGATCATTATATAGATTAATTGCTGAAAGAATACGACAATATCAAAATGTAATGACAAAGTCAGATTTGGCTAAATTTCAAAGGGCCAGAGTTTAAGATTAAAGAAGTTTGCTAATGAAAAATACCCTAATAACAAATACAAAAGCAGTAAAATATCCTTTAAGGTTTAATTTAGATATGAAACAACTGGAACATATGAACAAGTCTCATACTAGAGAAGTTTTCCTGTCCTTAGTTTTATTATGTTTAACAGTAGCAATAATTATTCCAATCAATGCATATGCAGCAGAAACAATTAATGCAAAAAGTTTTTCATTTGAAGAAACTACAATTATTGAATTTACAAATAGTGGTAAAGAAGATGTAAATTCATTTAGAATTTGGTTAGGTAGCAATATTAATTTTAAATCATTTAAAACAGAAAGTGGCTGGATTGGTGAGAAGACACCTCAAGGAGTTATAATTTTCACATCTTCAGAATATGTCAAACCAGGTGAATCTATAAAAATTGGAATCAAGACAGACAAAACAAATCCAGGAATAAATTGGAAAGCACTTGATAAAAACCAAAAACAAATTGAAACTGGAACAACTAATCCAAAAGAATTACCAAAGCCCATAACTAATGAAAAACTAACAGAAGAAAATTCAATGGATGGAGTTTTATCTGATTCAGCATTTAGAATAATTCCAGATAAACCAAATGCAGGATCAACAATTAGAATTATTGGAGATAATTTTGGAGCGTTACAACAATTTGATTTTTACATAAACACAGACAAAATTGGAACTTTTGAAACAAATGAAGACGGTAGTTTTATCAGTACAGTGACAATTCCAAAAGATCAAAATGCGGAAAGAGTGGACTTTTCTGTTAAAGACAAAGCAGGAAATGAAAAGAAAATAAGTCTAAGAATAGGAGAAGCAGAAACCAGAGTACCATCTACCGAAAATATAAAACTTACAATCAAAGGAGTTCCAGAGATAATGCATAGAGGAGACTTTTTAGAAGTTTCAGGTACAGCTCAACCTAACGGAGGCATTACGGCATCAATCAAAGACACAAATGGAAAAATTATCAACACACGAACTGCAAAAGTAGATTCTAAAGGAGATTGGAAACTAGAAGAACCAATCATAGTGTCTGTAGATGCACCATTTGGAAGATATAGTGCTGTGATTTCCGATGGTAAAGATGAAATTTCAACATCTTGGGTAATAGAATCATCCAAAGTCATTATCTTAACACCAACTGCTTTGAAATTTAGTCCTGGAGAGACAATAAAATTTAATGGGACTGCACTACCAAACAAAGTACTAGAGATAATTTTAGAAGATCCACTAGGAGATGAAAAATTTTCAGATATAATTCAAGTTGATGAGTCAGGAATTGTTGAATTTGAATATCCTACAAAAGCAAACGTAGACAAAGAGGGCACGTGGACATTAATAGCTACACAGGAGGGGGAGAAAGAATTCATTTTTGCGGGATTAGGAGAAATTCCTTCAATACCAATAAACATGGAATTTGATAAATTAAATTATAAACCTATAGAAACTGCAATCATATCATTAACGGGAAAGCCCTCAGACAAACTAAGCATGTTAATTGTTGATCCATCAGATAAACCAAAAATATTTTCAGATGGTAACAGTGTAATTCCAATCACACTACAACCAGATGGAAGAAAAACATACAGTTTAGATCTAAATGGGTATTCATCTGGAATATACACTGCTGTTGTCAATAAAGGATCTTCCAAAAGTTCTGAAATATTTACAGTGGGATTACAAACCGGTTCTGGTGAAATTAAAATCAGCAGCACAAAATTAGAATATCGACCTGGAGAATCAATTTTAATTTTAGGAGAAGCAAATCCAAATACACTTCTCACAGTTACATTGATTGGTCCTGACGGAACCGTATGGAAAACAAAGGAAACATTTTCAGATAAAAATGGAAAAATTGCGGATGGAGATCTAAGAATACCTTCTAAAGCAAAACCAGGCATGTGGACAATTAATGCAAAAAGTGGTTCAAATTTTGATGAGATTAAGATCGAAGTAATAACATCCATAGAAGAAGGACTTGTGGTTACTGTGAATCAGGGCATAGAAATTCCAGGATATGGAAAAAGTATCGATATTAAAGTGATAAATGCAATTCAAGCAGTGCAAATTGAAATCATAGCATCAAATGGTGAGATAATAAAGGAATTATCATTTCCTGCTACTAGTAAAGGAGAAGTCAAATTACCGTGGATTATTCCAAAAGATACATCTCCAGGAACATATACTATCAAAGTAAAAGATGCACAAAACACTGCTGAAACAACTTTTGATATAGAATGACTTCAAACAATTTTATTCCACCTATTTTAAATTCAAAATATGAATCTTAAAGAAAAAATATCAGAATTTCCAAATTTCCCTAAAAAAGGAATATTATTTCGAGATTTCAGTC